>NZ_FTOO01000005.1 GCF_900156755.1 Alicyclobacillus vulcanalis | reverse complement strand
ATGTATTAGGCACGCCGCCAGCGTTCGTCCTGAGCCAGGATCAAACTCTCAATCCAAGCGTCTATCCTGTACTCCATTTGGGGTCGCATGGACTTCTGGGTTTGGTGGTCTCGTGTGTTTAGTTTTCAAGGAGCGCTCCCGCGCGCTCGCGCGGTCTTTCGCGCCGCCTCGCGGGCGGCGAGAATGATACTATCACCCTCGGGCGCCCTGTGTCAAGGCGGATCGCAAAAACAATTTTTGCATGCGGTGACTCGCGCCGAGCGAGCGAAAGCGCCAGGAGGCCCTGGCGCTTGGCGTCGACGTCGGCAGGCGCCTCGCGCGTCAGTCGTCCTGGCGCTCGCGCATGAGCGGGAAGAGCAGGACGTCGCGGATGGACGGCTGGCCGGTGAGCAGCATCACAAGCCGATCAATGCCGACACCGAGCCCGCCGGTCGGGGGCATGCCGTGCTCGAGGGCCGTGAGGAAGTCCTCGTCGAGCGCCTGGGCCTCCTCGTTGCCGGCCTCCTTCTCGCGGAGCTGGGCGAGGAAGCGCTCGCGCTGATCCAAAGGATCGTTCAGCTCGCTGAAGGCGTTGGCGTGCTCGCGGCCGACGATGAACAGCTCGAACCGATCGGTGAAGCGCGGATCGTCGGCGTTCTTCTTGGCGAGCGGCGAGATTTCGACGGGGTGGCCGTAGACGAACGTCGGCTGAATGAGCTTGTCCTCGACGCGCTGCTCGAAGAACTCGTTCAGGATGTGGCCGTAGGTCATGTGCGGCTCAATCTTGACGCCGTGCAGGGCAGCGAGGCGGCGGGCCTCGTCGTCGGATGTGACGCTGCGGAAGTCGACGCCCGTGTGCTCCAGGACGAGATCGGCGATGTGCGCGCGCTTGAAGGGCGACTCGAGGTCGACGACGTGATCGCCGTAGGGAATGTGCAGCTTGCCGATCACGGCCTGCGCGGCGTGGCGCACCATGTTCTCGGTGAGATCCATGATGTCGTGGAAGTCGGCGTAGGCCTGGTACAGCTCGAGCATGGTGAACTCGGGGTTGTGCCGGGTCGAGACGCCTTCGTTCCGGTACACGCGGCCGATTTCGTAGACGCGCTCCAGCCCGCCGACGATGAGCCGCTTGAGGTGCAGCTCGATGGCGATGCGCAGGTAGAGGTCCATGTCGAGCGCGTTGTGATGCGTGATGAATGGCCGCGCGTGCGCGCCGCTCGCGACGGCGTGGAGCGTGGGGGTCTCGACCTCGAGAAAGCCCTGGCCGTCGAGATAGCGCCGGATCTCCTGGATGATGCGGGAGCGGGCGATGAAGATCTGGCGGACGTCGGGATTGACGATGAGATCCAGGTAGCGCTGGCGGTAGCGGGTCTCGACGTCCTTGAGGCCGTGCCACTTCTCGGGCAGCGGGCGAAGCGACTTGGTGAGAAACGTCACCTGCTCGGCGAGCACGGTGATTTCCCCGCGGTTGGTGCGAAAGACGGTGCCTTCGACGCCCAGGATGTCGCCGAGATCGACGAGGTGTTGGAACATGTCGTACGCCTCGGGGCCGAGGACGTCGTACTTGGCGTAGATCTGGATGTTGCCGGTCACGTCGTTGAGGACGGCGAAGGTGGCCTTGCCGTGACCGCGGCGGGCCATCATGCGTCCGGCGATGCGCACGCGGAGGTTTTCGCGCTCGAGCTCGGCCTGGTCCTTGCCTTCGCCGAACCGGTGGATGTCGGCCGCGTGGTGCGTCACCTCGTAGCGGCCGCCGAACGGATCGATGCCGCGTTCGCGCAGCGCGTTCATCTTCTCCAGGCGATGTTGAATCAGCTCTTGCTCTTCCAAACCGACACGCTCCTCAGGAAAGTTGGCCGGGCCGAGGTGCCCGGGGTCTCTTGTATCATCATTGGACAAAACGGCGCAAGTTGCAAACGGGGCGCAGAGCGGCGCAGAGCGGCGCAGAGCGGCGGGGCCCACGCGAGTGCGCGGGAACGTGCCTTGGGGTCACGCGCCCGCCGGCGCAACCCTCTGACGGCGCAGCTTTCTGACGGCGGAGCCCTCCGCCGGTGCGGCGCCGTCGGCAAAGTTCTCTGTCTGCGGGGCGAGCGCTGACAGACGGTGATCGCCATGAACACAGGAAAGGGACGAGGCGCATGCCTCGTCCTGGTCTGACTCGCACATTCAAATGGCAAAAGACGCCGCGTCTTCCGCGGAATACGCTTACCGCTTAATCTCAAGGATTTTGAATTGGATGACGCCTGCGGGCACGTTGACCTCGACCACGGAGCCGATTTGCTTGCCGAGCAGCGCCTTGCCGACGGGCGACTCGTTTGAAATCTTGTTCTCCGCGGGATTGGCCTCGGCGGAGCCGACAATCGTGTACTCGACTTCCTCATCGAGATCCAGGTCCAGCACCTTGACGGTCGAGCCGATGCTGACGACGTTGGTGTCGACCTCGTCCTCGTTGATGACGCGCGCGTTGCGCAGCTGCTTCTCGAGGGTCATGATGCGGCCTTCGATGAACGCCTGCTCGTTCTTCGCGTCCTCGTACTCAGAATTCTCACTAATATCTCCGTAGCTGATGGCAACCTTGATGCGCTCCGCGACCTCGCGCCGCTTGACGCTCTTCAGGAGTTCCAGCTCCTCCTCGAGCTTGCGCAGGCCCTCGGGCGTGAGCAACACTTCTTTATCTGCCATGGCTGTCTCTCCTTTGCTCCCAGTCGATGCTTCAAGGCTCCCTGGAATAGCGAGAAGCGTGCATGCCATTGCTGGCAGCACGCGCGCTGTGAGCCATCGTGAATACCGTTTTCCGGTAAACGGAATCGCCACTCGCGGATCTATGCGCCATTATAGAGAGGGCCCCACACATTGTCAACGTACCCTGTCGCCCTCGTCCTCGCGCGGCGGAAGACCATGCGCCGGGGCGCGATCCCGGCCGGGAGACGGGGCGCGCGCCTCGCGTGGCGCCTCGGATGCCGCCTGCGGCACGGCCCGCGGCGCCCCCTGCGACGCTCCCCGCGGCGCCTCGGATGCCGCCTGCGGCACGGCCCACGGCGTCTCCTGCGGCACGGCCCGCGGCGCCCCCTGCGACGCTCCTCGCGGTGCCTCCTGCGGCACGGCCAGCGCCGGCTCCGATGTCGCCTCGTGCGGCCCTGCCTGCGCCACCTCGAGCAGCCCCTCGTCCGGTGCCCCGGGCCACGCATCCAGCGAGGCCCACCCCCGACGATCCGCCGCCGCCTCTTGCCAGCCTCGCCCGCCCCACAGCTCTTCTACGTCGATGGCGAGTGCGCTCGCGATGGCGCCGATGAGGTGATCCGACGGGCGGCGCGTTCCGCGCTCAATGCCGCCGATGGTCGCGACGCTCACGCCGAGGGCGCGGGCGAGATCGGCCTGCGTCATGTGCTTCAACTTGCGAAAGGCGCGCAACCGCCTACCAAAAGCGTCCAACTTCATGCACCTCACCTTTCTCGCGAAGGCGCGCCGCGAGCGCCGCCCACGTCTCGCCGGTTGGCGCGAGGCCGTCGGGCCGAAGCTCCGCGAGCGGCACCATGACGAATGCCCGCTGCCACATGCGCGGGTGAGGGAGCGTGAGTTCTGGCGTATCGAGCGCCAAGTCGTCGTATAGGAGCAGGTCGAGATCGAGCGTGCGCGGGCCGAAGCGGATTTCGCGCGTGCGCCCGGCCTGCGCCTCGATGGCGAGCAGCGCGCGGAGCAGCTCGTGCGGCGCAAGCGGCGTGCGCAGGTGGACGGCGAGGTTCAGGAAGTCGCCCTGGTCCAGATAGCCGACCGGCGCGGTCTCGTACACGCTCGACACGGCGGCCAGTTCGCCGAGTGGGCGCAGGCCCTCCATGGCCCGCCCCAGGTGGACGATGCGCCGCCCGACGTTCGATCCGGCCCCGATGTACGCGTCATGAAGCGGATGCGCCATGCGTCAAAATCGCCTCCATCATCCGCACCACGCGCACCGACTCGCGCACGTCGTGCACGCGCACGACGTCCACGCCCGCCATGCACGCGTGCGCCACGACGGCGAGCGATCCGGCGAGCCGCTCTTCTACCGGCACGCCGCCCAAGGCGTGGCCGACGACACGCTTGCGGCTCGCGCCGACGAGCACCGGGTGCCCGAGCGCCTTGAACCGGCCGATCTCGGCGAGGCAGGCGAGATCCTGCTCGCGGGTCTTGCCAAAGCCCACGCCGGGATCGATCACGATGTCGCGCGCGGGCACGCCCGCCTCGAGGAGCCGCGCGAGGGGGCGGCGGATCTCCTCCACCATGGCGGATACGGGCAGCCCTGGCAGCACCTCGCGGCGCGTGTGCATCAGCACGTAGCGCAGGCCGTACTGGCGGACGACGGCGGGCATGTCGGGATCGGCAAGCATGGAGACGTCGTTCACGATGGCGATGCCGTACTCGGCCGCGCGGCGGGCCGTCTCGGCGTGGTAGGTGTCGACGGAGATGGGCACCCTGAGCTGCCCCGCAAGCCGCGCCAGGACGGGTTCCAAGCGGCGCCACTCCTCGTCCGGCGTGAGCGGCGTGTGCCCGGGCCGCGTGCTTTCCGCGCCGATGTCGACGATGCCGGCGCCCTCCGCCTCCATCTCGAGCGCGCGCGCCACCGCCGCCTCAGGGTCCAGGTAACGCCCGCCGTCCGAAAACGAGTCCGGCGTCACGTTCAAGATGCCCATGACCACCGTCACGGCGCGCTCACCCCCTGCTGTTCGATCTCGGCGATCATCTCGTCCAGCTCGTCGCGCCCGAACGTGTACACGTTGCCGCAGAAGTGGCACGTGAGTTCGGCCTGCCCCTGCTCGTCGCGAATCGAGCGGAGCTCCTTCGCGCCGAGGCTCAAAAGCACGTCGCGCAAGCGAGCGTAGCTGCACTTGCAGCGGAAGCGCACGTCCTGCAAGGCTAGAATATGCGCGTCCGGGAACAGCTTGAACAACAGGGCGTCCGCGGCCGGATGCTTCTCTAAGAAGCCCGTCACGCTCGGCACCTCGGCCAAGCGCTCCTCGACGATGGCCGCGTCCTCCTCGGTGTGCCCCGGCATGAGCTGGATCAAAAATCCGCCCGCCACGATGGGGACGTTGTCCGTGCCGACGAGCACGCCCGCGCCGACCGCGGACGGCGTCTGCTCCGACGTGGCGAAGTAGTACGTGAAATCGTCGGCGATCTCGCCCGAGACGAGCGCGCTCGACGACGTGTAGTACGATCTCAGCCCCGTGTCGCGCACCACGTACAAGTGGCCCTGGCCCACCGCGCCGCCCACGTCGAGCTTTCCCTGGTGGTTTGGCGGCAGGTGCACGTGCGGGTTGCCCGGATACCCGCGCACGTCGCCCGACGGCAGCGCCTCCACCACCATGTACCCAATGGGGCCGTCCCCCTCAATTTTCACCGTCACCGACTCGTGGTTCTTGAGCAGCGTGGCCATCATCGCGGCGATGGACGCCGTGCGCCCAAGCGCCGCCGTCACCACCGGCCACGTCTGATGGCGCCGCGCCAGCTCGCGCACGAGCGCCGTCGTGTGGCATGTGATGACCCGCACGCGGCCGTCCCGCGCGATGGCGCGGATGACCCTGTCCCCTGTCATACCCATCCCCCCGTCGGCGAGCGCTCGGCTCGCCCGCGTGTCTTTCTATGTGGCTCGCGGCCTCAAGCTTCGCAGACCGCGATATGGACCTCCCGCTCCGCGGCGAGATCGATCTCATACGGCGTGACCGGGCGCCCGTCCGCGTCCTCGATGACCCGCACCACGGGATATTGCCGGTTGTGCGCCGACGGAACCACGACGACGCCGAGCGTCCCGTCCGACAGCCGCACCGACATGCCGAGCGGATACAGCGACACCGTCGCGAGGAACGCCTCCATGACGCGGCTCGGGAGCTTGCCGCTCGCCGTGTCGTTCTCCAGGATAGCAAGGGCATCGTGCGGCAGAAACGCCCGCCGATAGACGCGATTGGCCGTGAGCGCCTCGTACACGTCGGCCACCATCGAAACCTGGCTGAACAGGTGGATGTCCTTGCCCGTCAGCCGATCCGGATAGCCGCTGCCGTCCAGCCGCTCGTGATGCTGCAGGGCGATCACGGCCGATCTCGCCGAGATATCCCCTTGCTTCATGAGAATATCGTACCCGATGCGCGCGTGTTCCTGGATGATGCGAAATTCTTCGTCCGTGAGCCGCCCCGGCTTCTGCAGGATCTTCTTGTCCAGGCGCAGCTTGCCCACGTCGTGCAGGAGCGTGCCAATGCCGAGATCGACAAGGTCGTGGCGGGTCAGGCCGAGCTTGAGCCCGAGCGTCACGGCGTAAAACATGACGTTGACCGAGTGGTGGAACAGCTCGCCGTCCTGCACGTAGACGGTGCTCAGCTGATCCGCGGCCGCGCCTGTCGAGCGCAGCTCTTCGATCACGTCCTCCACCACCGGAGTGAACATCTTGCGAATCTGAAACGCGCGCACGTGCGGCGCAAACTGGGTGACCGCGAGTTCATGCAAGGTGTCATAGGTCATGCCGAACAGGCGCACCTTCGTCTCTTCGCGCACCACCTCGCGGACTCGCACGTCTTCGGTCGCCTTGTCCTCGATGCACACCGCGCGCACGCCGAGATCGGCCAAGCGGCGGATGAGACTGTCGGTCAGGACGACGCCAGGCGCCAGCAGGGTGCGCCCCCGCTTGTCCGGCACGCGCAGTGCCAGCACGGAATTTGGTCGAACGTACTGCGTTGCCACCCACCTCACGGGGCGCATCCCTCCGCATGTCTTCTCCATGATGAACCAAACACCCTTATGTAATTCAAAGCGACAGGGACAAGATCCTGCAGAACGCGAGCGCATTTCTTGAACGGTCGGTGATAGCATCGAATGCTAGCGCAACATGGGTCTGAAGACTCATGCAAAAAGTGCGATGAATCTGTATACACAAGTTATCTCGATCACGCCAATCTTTGAGGGGGAGCTCCATGCAAAGCCGCGCAATCCACCACACGTTCCCGTGGAAGGAGGGGAGGCCGACGTGAAACGCGCCGGAGCCGCCGTCACCGGGCTCGCGCTTGCGGCCTGCGCAGCTATCGCCACCGGGTGCGGACACCCGAATCCACCGGACCGCTGGACCGTCCACAACAAGTGGCTGTATTCTGTCGTGACGGCACCAGGACAAGCGAGTATTCTACAGGTGACAATCAGCAACCCACACAAGGAACAACGGCTCTCGATTCAGGGGGCCACGCTGACATCCAACGCGTTTCATCCGGTGACAAAGGCGCAAGTGCAAGCGAGCCAGAGCACGACGTCCGCCCAATACACGCTTCTCTGGAACGCCGGCGTTGCAGGCCCGTATCAAGGGGACCCGGTTCAACTTCGCGTCCAACTTGCGACCGGCAGCCAGTCCTTCGCGCTCGGCAAGGCGTACACGCGCGTCGTGGCGCATCCCGTCTCGTGGCTCGACATCCCGGCCGGGCCCAACAGCGTCGCAGGCCAGCCGGATTTGCTGAACGAACCACACGACATCTACTTCCAGCTCAAAAACCCGTCCGATACGCCCGTGCGCCTGACGGGGCTCGAGACGGCCGGAGGTTTTCAATTCTCGCGCCTGGCCTACCGGTTGAATGACACGTCCCTTCCGAGCGGCTATCCTTCCGATGCCAAGCCGCTCGGGAACCAGGGCGTCCTCATCCCGCCACACGCCACGTGCAACGTGTACGCGGAGTTCAAACAACCGAGCGGATATCTGAATGAGCTCATCCAGGTGGCCGCCGTGCTGGAGAAAGACGGCGTGCGCGGCGAGGAACTTGTCGGCCCGGCATTCTACACTGTGAACTACTTCGTAGACGATGATCCCTCCGCCTACTACCCCGCGCTCAACGTGACGAGCTGAGCGCAAGACGGCCACGCCCGGACCGGGGCGTGGGGCCTGCGCCGCCGACTGCGTCCTGACTGCGGCCTCATCCAAAGCGAAAAGCGGGATGCCGCCACCTTTCTGGCGCATCCCGCTTTCCCTTTTGACGTCAACCCTGTTCACCGATACCGCTCGAGGATCTCCCTGACCTCTTCCCCGTCGAGCGTCTCCTTCTCCAACAGCCGCTCCGCCAGCGCGTCCAGCGCGTCCCGCTTCTCCGTCAAGATGCGCCGCGTGCGCTCGTGGCACGTCTCCACAATTTCCCGCATCTCCTGGTCGATCTCGTACGCCACCTGATCACTGTAGTTCGGCTCGCCCTGCAGGTCCCGCCCCAGGAAGATGGCCCCTCCGGCGCGGCTGCCGTACTGCAGCGGGCCGAGCCTGTCGCTCATGCCGTACTCCGTGATCATCTGCCGGGCGATGTTCGTCACGCGCTCCAAGTCGTTCGACGCGCCCGTGGAGATCTCGCCGAAGATGATCTCCTCCGCCACCCGGCCGCCGAGCGTCATGCAGATCTCGTCGAGCATCTGCTGCTTCGTGATGAAGTACCGGTCCTCGTTCGGCAGGCTGAGCGTGTATCCGCCGGCCATGCCGCGCGGGACGATGGTCACCTTGTGCACCGTGCGATCCGGCTGGATGAAATACCCCACCACCGCGTGGCCGGCCTCGTGATAGGCGACGAGCCTGCGCTCCTTTTCGCTCATCACGCGGCTGCGCTTCTCCGGCCCAGCCATGACGCGATCGATGGCTTCGTCGATGTCCGCGTTGGTGATCTCGCGCTGCTTTTTGCGCGCCGCCAAGAGCGCCGCCTCGTTCAAGACGTTCTCCAGATCCGCGCCCGTGAACCCCGGTGTGCGCTTCGCGATGATCTCCAGATTCACATCGGGCGCGAGCGGCTTGTTCCGGGCGTGCACGCGCAGAATTTCCTCGCGGCCCTTGACGTCCGGGCGGTTCACCACAATCTGCCGGTCGAAGCGGCCTGGGCGCAAGAGCGCAGGGTCCAGAATGTCCGGGCGGTTGGTGGCCGCGATGATGACGATGCCCTCGTTGGCCGAGAAGCCGTCCATCTCCACGAGCAACTGGTTCAGCGTCTGCTCGCGCTCATCGTGTCCGCCGCCAAGCCCCGCCCCGCGGTGACGGCCCACGGCGTCGATCTCGTCGATGAAAATGATGCACGGCGAGTTCTTCTTCGCCTGATCGAACAAGTCGCGCACGCGCGAAGCGCCGACGCCGACAAACATCTCGACGAAGTCCGAACCGCTGATGCTAAAAAAGGGAACGCCCGCCTCGCCAGCCACCGCCCGCGCGAGCAGCGTCTTACCGGTTCCGGGCGGACCCACGAGCAGCACGCCCTTCGGAATCCGCGCGCCGAGCGCCGTGAATCGCTTCGGATCCTTCAGAAATTCAACAATCTCTTCAAGCTCCGCCTTCTCCTCATCGGCCCCCGCGACGTCCGCAAACGTGACCTTTCGCTTCTCGTCCGTGTACATCCGGGCCCGGCTCTTCCCGAAGTTCATCACCCGGTTGCCGCCGCCCTGGGCCTGGTTGAACAGGATGAACATTAAGATGAAGAGGAAGGCAAACGGAACCACCTGTTCGAGCAGCGAGATCCACACGCTTCCGCGCGGCTGCGGAATCACGTTAAACGACACGTTGTGGCTCTGCAGAAACGGCTCGAGGTTGTTGTCGTACAGAGCCCGCGTCTCGAACTTCTGCCCGTTCTTCAGGGTTCCGTCGATGGTCGCGGTGAGGCCGTCGGGCGTGACCTGCAGCGTGCCTGTCACCTGATTGTGCTCGACATATTGGATGAACTGGCTATATGGAATCGGCCCGCGAACCTGCTCAGGGCCGGTGAGGTATCTCAGTACGCCGATCAGCACGAACATGATCAGCACGTACAGGACAACGCCCCGGTAAAAACGGTTCATGCCTTACCTCCTCTCGGTTACGGCGCGACTATTGTACCATACCAGGATGGGCGTTCCTAGCAAGAAAGACGCCCGCCAGGGAGACGCGCGTCAACCTGTCGCATAGATGTCAGACTTGAGGATGCCCACGTATGGCAAGTTGCGATACCGCTCCGCGTAGTCGAGGCCGTAGCCGACGATGAACGCGTCCGGCACCGTGAAGCCGGCGTAGTCCGGTTGGATGTCGACCTTGCGCCCGCTCGGCTTGTCGAACAGCGACACAATTTTTACGCTCGCCGCCTGCCGGCGGATCATCGTATCGCGGAGGTACGCGAGCGTGAGGCCCGTGTCCACGATGTCCTCGACGATGATCACGTCGCGCCCCTCGACCGGGCGCTCGAGATCGTACAAGATGCGCACGGCGCCAGACGACTTGGTGGACTGCCCATAGCTCGAAATGGCCATGAAGTCGATCTCGACCGGCACATCGATGCGCTTGACGAGATCGGCCATGAACAGCGCCGCGCCCTTGAGGATGCAGATGAGAAGCGGGGTCTTGCCCGCGTAATCTCGGCTCAAGGCCGCCCCCATCTCGGCCACCTTGGCCTGCAAAGTTTCCTCATCGAACAGGATACGCTCCAGATCAGGATGCATGAGTGCCTCCCCATGTCCGCTTGAAAATGTTCAACGCCGCCCGCGGTCTGCTCGCAGAGGCCATGCGGCCAGACACGCAGCCGGGGCGCGCGCCCGGATGACGTACGCCGGTCCGCCGCGCCAGAGCCAGGCGCCGGACCGCATCAGGCCGGGGACCCACACGGCCTCGCCGTCCACAAACACCACCGGCCAGCGCGGGCGCCACGCCCGCGGCACCTTGGCGTCGGTGAAGATGTCCTGCAGTTTCTTCGTCCCGCGCCCGCCGAAAAGCCGCACGCGCTCGCTCGTCGGCACGCCGACGGCCACTTCGGCCCACGACACCTCCGCGGGCAAAAGCAGCCACCACGGCGAAGGCAGGCGAGCCGGATTCGGGTCCGCCACCCACAGCCGCCGAAACCGCCAGCGAGCCTCCCCCTGGCCGATCCCGGCTTCCGGCGCGCGCAAATCCCAGCGCACACGCGCCGACAGGTGGAGGTTGTCTCGCTGCGGGCGACCTATGTACATGTGGTCATAGGCCTTGACGCACCGCACATCCGCCGCGAGGTGGACTTCGCCCGATGCCGCCTTCGCGGCGGCCAGGCGCCGGATGGATTCCACGTGCGCAAACGTCCACTCGCGCGCGGAGAAACAATTCAATAGTATGTGAATCACCCTGCGTTGTAAAGAAACGTGAAGCGCCGCAAGCCGCGCCGCGGAAAGGAGGATGCTCCCGTCCGCCCGCCACGCTGCGACCTCCCGCGCCGCCCGCTCGGCCTGAGCCTGCATGTACGCGTCCTCGGCCCAGAGGATTTCGAGCGCCTCAAGCACCTTCCGCTCCGCCTGCGGCTCGATGGACCGAAGCGCCGGAACGACGACCTGGCGGACGCGATTCCGCAAAAAACGCGTGTCCTGATTCGTCTCGTCCTCCACGTGCGGCACCCCGTGCGCCGCCGCGTACTCGAGAATCGCCGCCTTTTCCACCGCAATGAGCGGCCGAAGCACATGCGCCCCGAACATCTCGACCTTTGGGCGCATGCCGCCGAGCCCCAAAGGCCCCGCGCCGCGGAGCAAGCGCATGACGAAGGTCTCCAGCTCGTCCTGCGCGTGATGCGCCACCAGGATGACGCCGCTTTTCCCGCGGGCGCGCGCCGCGAGCGCCTCGTAGCGCGCCCGCCGCGCCGCCGCCTCCAGGCCCTCCCCTCGCACATCCGCGATCTCGACGTGCGCGATCTCGCACGGGATCCCATGCTGGCGGCAGTATGCCTGCACGAAGGCCGCGTCGCGATCGGCCGCATCGCGCAGGTGATGGTGAACGTGGACGACGGAAAAGCCGCCCAGCGCAGGCGGCGCCCCCTCGACCGCGCGCTGACACAGGTGCAGGAGCACCATGGAGTCAACGCCGCCGGAGACGCCGATCACCGCGTGGGCGGCCGCAAGCTGATGTTCTTCGAAGAAGGAAGTCACGTGCGTGAGGAGATCTCCCGCTCGCCTCAAGGACGATCCCGCCGTTTCCGCTCTCGGCCGCGGTCCACTTCGCGGCCTCCCTTGTCCACATCCATTGTAGCAAATCCTGCCGCGCATCGGGCCTGTTGCGTTCGAGGCGGGGCCCCCGCCGAAACGCCCGCGACACCCGCGATTTCGCCATACCGCGTCAGATGAGGCGCAGGTACAGGGCCCAGGCGCAGGCGGTGGAGATCACGGCGCCAGCGACGCTCGCCCACATGAAGGCGGCCGTCCAGTCGCGCTCGCCGCCTTTCGCCGCGTGGGTCTTCACGCGAATGTCCGCGATGGCCGCGCCGAGCGAGGCGGCATCGCGGATCTCCTTGCGAAACACCCGGTTCCAGACCGGCCGCCACGCCGCGTCCACCTTGTCCGCCATCATCGCCCTGAGGACTTCCTGGCGCCGCTCGGGCGGCAGCTCGTAGAGGTGCGGTGGCCACGGCGCGTCGAGCGACACGGCCATGAGCGCCACCGCCACCACGTCGTACGCCGCGCTGGCGCGCCGGTCGCACAGCCCAAAAAACGCGCCGTCTGTCGTCGGCGTGAACTGCCGCACGGCCTTGCCGAACGGCGTCACACCGCCGGGATCGACAAAGCGCACCTCGCCAGACGCTTCCTGGACGAGCACGTTCTGCGGCTTGACGTCGCAGAACGCGTGTCCGGTGGCGTGCAGCTTGGCGAGCCCGTCGACGATCCTCTGCATCACGTCCTTGCGCCGAGCGGGTGCCAGATGGGGCCAGACACTGTCGAGCGGCCGCCCCGAGATGCGCTCCATGACGTAGAAGAAGCGCGCGCCGGGGAGGTCCGAATCGTCGATCTGCTGCGGCGCTGGGAAGGGCGATCCCGGCCCGCGCACAAGGTTCAGCAGCGACCACTCGAACGCCACCTGGCCGGCCGTCGCGCACACCTTCATCGCGCCGGGCAGCCCGTCGTCGCGCTCCACGGCGTACACGATGCCGTTGGCGCCCGTGCCAAGGACGCCGCGGACGCGCCAGCGCCGCGACGTCCACTTGCCCGTCACCCAGGTGCCGGGGGCGAGCGGCCGGGGCGAGCTCATCCGAACTCACGGCGCGGACCGTCGTCCTCCGCGCTGTGGGCGCGCGAGAGGAGAAGGTCGGCGGCGTGATCGATGGCCGGGCCGGTCGGCGTGCCGCCGCGGGCCACGAGCTCGGCCTCGAGCGCCGCGACGTTCACCTCGGACGAGAACGGCTGAACGAGACGCGTCGCCTCCTCGCCCTTGCCGGGGAACGCCAGGACGCTCACGGCGAGCGGGCCAGATCGCACCTTGAGGGACAGGGCGAGATCGCGCACAGCCTCGCGCACGGTCGGGATTTTGTCGCGCATGCTGGCGCTCGTGTCGAGGCAGACCACGAGGTGAAGCGCCACCTCGTCCTCCAGCTTCTCCACCACCTGCATCACGCGGGCCCGCTCGGCGGGCGGCAAATCCTCGGTCGACTTGCCCATCACGGCGAGCAGCTCCTGGTTGACCACCTGCTGAAGCGTCATCTGCATGGTCTGGTGCGTCATCATCTGCGCCGTCGCCGAGATGTCGGCGGGCTGGACAATCCTGCACATGCCTCCGCCCGCGTCGGCGATGGAGTGTGCCTCGTTGTAGCCTTGTTCGCCCGCGTCGCCGCGCCCCACGATGCCGATGACGTTGACCACGATGCCGTGCCGGTGAGCGCGGCGCGCGGCCTCGACGGGATCGGGCCCAATGTTGGAACAGCCGTCGGTGATGACGAGAATCTGCCGGATGGTCGCTTCCCTGGTCAAGAAAAATTCACCTCCGCAAAACTGGCTAGTCGCCAGTATCGCCGAGGTGGAATCGTTTCATTCCCAAAAGCTTGATAGAATCCGTTGCACGCCCTAGGCCATGCGGCGCTTGCGCTCTGCGGATCGCAGGCTCGGCACGTTCGGCAGGCGAATCGCCGCCCACTGCTCCTGATACCGCTCGATCACGGCGGCCACAGCGGTCATGTCGTCGCGAATCTTTCCGTGCGAGGCCTCGACGGCCATCTCGACCAGCTCGTCCACGATGGCCTGCGGATCCGACGATTTGATCTGCGCCAGGGCGGCCTGGATCCAGTCGTCCGCCTGCACGCCTTCGGGCGTCGCGTCGTAGACGCCGTCGGAGACGAGCACCAGCACGTCGCCCGGCAGCAGCTGCGCCTCGATGGTCTGCACCTCAATCTCCTCGAGAATCCCGATGGGCACGCTGTTGCCGGTGACCTTGATGACCTCCTGGCCGCGCTTGATGTAGCTCGGCGCCGATCCGACCTTCAAAAACTCGCACTTGGCGTGGAACAGGTCGATCACGGCCATGTCGAGCGTGGTGAACATCTCCTCGCGCGAGCGGAGCACGAGCGCGGAGTTGATGGTGCGCACGGCGAGCTTTTCGTCGAACCCGGCCTTCATGAGGCGCTTTAACAGGTCGATGGCCGACTTCGACTCCTGCTTGGCCCGCTCGCCGTTGCCCATGCCGTCCGAGATGGCGAGGGCGTAGCGGCCGTTGCCGAGATCGACCGCCGTGTGGGTGTCCCCGGAGACGGGCCGGCCGTCTTTCGCGATGGCCATGGCCGCCGAGTGCACCTGATACTGGCGCGCCGAGGCAAATGTGGCCGTGCACGGCCCGCCGTGCGGCGGCACATTCAGCTTGGCGACGGTGATGTGCTCGCCGAGGATGCCCGACAAGAGCGGCGCGATCATGCGCGCGGACGTCTCGTGGGCGCTCTCGGAAGGCTGCACGACCTCGATCTCGACGCGGCCGGGCTCCAGGCTGAGAATTCGCACGTCGTCGACGTAGAGGCCGAGCTCCTCGAGCGCGCTCACAATTTTCTCGCGATCCGACAACAACGTCTTCTGCTCCATCTCGAGCTCCTTGGCAATGGCTCGGACGACATCGGCCACCCCCGCGAGCTGATGCGCCACGAGCTTTCTCTCTTCCATCATCTTCTTCAGCCACTTGTAGTCGCGATGCGTGAGGTCGAGGTTATAGCGCAGGGTGCTCATCATCGGGTCCAGGCGGATGCAGCGATCGCGCAGCTCAGGCGTGGGCGCGGCGCGCCGCCCGCCGGCCGATTCGATGTTGACCAGGGTGTGTTTCATCGCGTTGTAGGTCTGCAGCATCTCCCGACCCCAGCAGAGCGTCTGGCGCGGGCAGAGCGAGCAGACGCTGTCGCGGGTCTTTTGAATGGTTTGCGTGACGAGATCGCGCATGAGCAGGTAGTCGTTGCCGCTCACGTCGGAGAAGGTGTCGGCGAGTTCCTCAAAGATCTGGCTGACCTCGTGAATCTTCTCCGTCATGAGCGCGTGGACGCGCTCGGCGCGCAAGCGCTCGTCGGCAGAATGTTCAGGCGTGCCAGGCACAAAAGAGCGCAGCTCGACAACCAGGCTCCGCGGCGTGAGGAGATAGAGCACGGAGGCAGCCGCCGCGGCCGACATCTGCACAAACAGCGGCGCGTAGGCGTGCGCGTAGGCGAGTGTCAGCGCGCCGACGCCTGCGACAAACGTGGCCGAGACGACAAACCGATTGGCGTCGCGCATCAGGCCGCAGATGAGCGCGATGAAGCCGAGCACCGCCACCTCCATCAGCGACGCCTCGTGGCTCAAGAGCGACAGCATGCTGATCGCGACCGCCCCCGCGGCGGCGGCGCCAATGCCGGTCGCGCTGAGCACGAGCACAATCCAGTCGATAGCCACGAGCGCGAGCGGAACCCCGCGTATGGCAAGCCCGTCGAAGCCCATGATGACCGAGGCGATGAGAATGACCACGCTCATGATCTGCTCGTAGCGCAGCGTCCGCGTGAGTTCCTGACCGAGAAACAGGTGAATGCACTGAAGGAAGATGAGCGCTAAGATGGTGACCAAGGCGCCTTGGCTGAAGGCGAGAAGGCCCTCGGCGACGGTCAGGCTTGTCCCAAACGATGCGAGGTGGACGACAAACCCTACCGAGCCGGCGAGAATGGGCGCCCAAATGAGGTCCGCCGTCTTGCGCCGAAAGATGATGCGGTGCGCGAGCTTGTACAAGACGATGGCCGCGGTGAGTTCGAGCCCCTGCTCGACGCCCGCGGTGAAGGCGCCGAGGATGCCGGCATACGCGGGCCACGCGCGGCGCTCGCCGGCAAGGGCCATGACGACGGCGAAGTACGCCAACGCGAAGGGCGCCACGGCGTGATCGATGGAGGCTCGGCCGAGCAGGAACGCGAGTGAACCGATGAGCACGGGGCGTCGCCATGCCCTGACCGCCGCCCGTGAGACATGTTTGGAGCGCGCCGCATGCTTTGGTGCCTGGTTCCGTTCGGTGAGAAATGGCTTCGGCCCGCTCCGACGACGTTTTCCGACCATACATCCGTCCCCTTTCATCCATGTGTATGGCCATTATAAGGCAGGTAGAACTGCAGATTTTGTCAAACGGCGTCTACGCAATCGAGAAAGTTTTCGAGTATTGATTACACAGTTCGCCAAAAGGAGGGCGTGATCGACAATGGAGGCGAGACGAGAGCGGATGGACTGGCACAGTTTTTTCGCGTCGCAGGCGCGGGTGATGGCGGCGAGATCGACCTGCACGCGGCTGCAGGTGGGCTGCGTGATTGTGCGGGATAAACGGATCATTGCGAGCGGCTACAACGGCAGCATTCACGGGGACGAGCACTGCGTGGACGTGGGCTGCAAGGTGGTGGACGGCCACTGCGTGCGGGCGATTCACGCGGAGCAAAACGCGCTGTTGCAGTGCGCGCGCTTTGGCATCGCGGCCGAAGGGGCGGACCTGTACGTCACACACACGCCGTGCCTGACGTGCACGAAGAGCCTCATCCAGGCGGGCATCCGCCGGGTGTTCTACGAGTTTGCCTACCGCCCGGATCCGTACGCGGCGGAACTTTTGTCGAAAGCGGGCGTCCTTGTCGAACAAGTGCGAAGCCGCTTGGATCTTTTGGTGTAGCGCGGGTGGGGCGTTCCGAAGGCTGCCTCGGGTGCGGGGCGGTCTGGATGCTGCCAGCGGGACGTTTGGCGAGATGGGGAGATGCCGATGGATGCCTGAAGTCGCGGCGCCTACGAGGCATCGGCTTTGCGCGAGATTTTCTGGGCGCCATTTCTGTCCCCACCGCGTAGACTACATACAACCGCGATGAGCGAGGTGATGTGGAATGCCGGAATGGCTTCGGAGTCAACTCAGGAGAGCGTTCCTCAATCGCGATCGCAAGGCCATTGTGATGTTGAACGAAGCGTATTACCGGTATCGCCGGTCGGAGGCGAAAGCGCAGCCGTGACGCTGCGGGAGCCGCTCGGTTTTGCGCCGCCGGGGTGGCGCCCATGTGCCGTGTCCCCGCGCGCCTTGCGCCTCGCATGCACACCGCGCGCACCCGCGTCCGGCCTTCTGCGCGCCCGCCCGTGTCGTCAACCGGGATACCCGGCGATCCGGCCTTGAAACTTGCCCAGAATGCGGTCCAACACCTCTTGGGTGATGGGGCCGAGCTGGGCCTTGTACATATCCAGCGAGATGTGGCAGCCGTCGCGATCATTCTCGTTGTCGAAGGCGAGAAAGAGCCGCGTGCCGTCCGCAAGCTCATACTCGAGATAGTAGGTGTCGTCCTGCACGGGACGCCTCCTTTCGAGCGCACCCAGCTGCGCTGGAGGTTCTCTGAGATCCGGCATCCCCATCCGGTATCACGCGAAAGCACCGGGCCGTGCGAAGCCCGGTGCTTTCGTCGCCGTAGGGCGGCCGATTCGGCTTCTCGCGAAGCGCCGCATGTCTCTTGACGCGCTTGAGGCCGATGCGCTGAGGTTTCAGCCGCGCCGGCCGCCGCGGCCGCCGCGCTTGGCCTCACTTCGCCTGAGCTGCGCCAGGCGCTCCTCGCTGTCTTTGAGAAACCTGTTCATGATCTGTTCAAATCCCTGGCGCCGGTCTTGGCGCTGACCCCCTCGCGAACCTCCGCGATGCGTGCGGCCAGACGACGACTCGTTGGCCTGGCGAATGGACAGGGCAATCTTACCATCTCCGCTGACGCTGAGCACCTTGACGGTGACCTCGTCGTTCACCTTCAAGTAGTCGTTGACGTCGCGGACGTAGTCGTCCGAGATTTCGGAGATGTGCACCAAACCCGTTTCGCCCTCGGGCAGCGTGACAAACGCGCCAAACCGCGTGATTCCCGTCACCTTGCCCGTCAGTTTGCTCCCGACCTCAATGGCCATAAAGTTGCTTGTTCCTCCCTGTCCGCTTGAACGAAAAGAATCCGTTGAACGGCCTGCAGCGACAATCGGTGTGAAGCCCTGACGGCCACCTCCGCTCATCCGTAGGATATCCGCCTTGCGCCCTTTCGACTCACGCGCACCTGCGGCGTCAGTGAGATTTCGACGGCGACTGCAGATCAAACGGCACGGTGTTGGGCATCACGAGATTCTGATGTTCCGTCGCGTACTTTTCAATGTACGCAGGATTGTTCAGTTGTTGCTTCTCGGCCTGCAACGTGCGCTGTTCCGCCTGGAGCGTATGCAACTGGCGCTCCAACTTGGCGTTTTCCGCCGCCAGCTGGCGCAATTGGGGGCGTTCCGCATGCCAGAAGTAAAAGAACGCCCATGCGCAAATGGCGAGGGCAGCCACATATCGGATGCGAACGGGGACGCTGCGGCGCTGCCGATGAGGCTCTCGCTGGACGCTCATCATTGGGCGTGACTCGACTGCTCGCACTGCGAAACGCTCCTCGAAGGGAAGTGACCGCCCGGCGCGCCGACGCCCCGACCAAGGTCGTCAACGAGCCTGTCCGCGGCTTTGGATCAACCAATTCGACGCCCGCTGCCACAAATCCTCTTGCCACGCCGCTAGTTTTTTTCGCCAAGCGGCGTCGCGCCGGATGTAGCGGCGCACGGGAAAGCTGACGACGGCGAAGGCCACCGCAAGGATGCGGCACACCACGTCTTCAAGCCACACGCCCGCTCGATACAGGACGCCCAAAATCGCGAGCGCCACGCGAGCGGCGAGGCGGAGCGGCCAGACGATGAGCACCTCCATCGTACGCCTGACGATTCTCGCGACGAAGCGGATGGCCGCGACCACGGCGAAGGCGCCGCGTATCACGCGCCGCCTCAGCGTCACGCGGTACAGCCCATACCCCGCGGCCACGAGCACCAGCGTCCAGATGCGGAACTCGCCGTCGATCGTGCGGAAGGTCAGCAGGTATACGCAGATGGCCGACGCTACCCAAAAGGCGAGATCGCAAAGCGGCCGCAGATGGCGCAGAAGCCGCAGGCTGGTGGCGATGGTGTTGTACCAGTCGAAGACGGCGCCCATCGCCGCGCCCGCCGCGAGCATCCACAGGACGTACGCCACGTTTTGCGTCGTGTTCATGGCCAGATCCGCCCCCAGCGCGCCCGGCGGCGGTGATCGCCATACGTCAGCGCGCCGATCTCGCCCTCGATGCGGATGACGCCCGCCTGCCGATCGAAGGCCTTGATGGCAAGGCCCTGCCCCTCCACGCACAGCTCACCGGCGCGCGTCGCAAGGACGAAGGCTTCGGCGTCGAACTGCTCGAGCCGCTCCACGCCCGTCACCTCGATCTCGCGCCTGGCGAGGATACGCACATCGTGTCCCTCGGCCGGTTCCATGCCGACACCTCCAACGTACCCTGTCGCTCCGAGTGTATGATGCGGCGTGGACATGTAGACCGGAAATGAGCGACGGGCCCATCTCACCGCTCGTTTGCGGATGGGAGGGCTGAAGGAAGCGGCGCCTGGCTCGGGGCGCGGGCATGAGGGAGAGCGGATGGCGTGCGGAGGACGCGGCAGCATCGTGCGGCATGGGCGCCAAAGGCGGGCAGGCGGCTCGACGAGGCGATGGCCACGCCGGCCCAAAGCGCCTGTCATCCTCCCACCGTTTGAACCAAAGACAAAGACCGGCCCAACGGGCCGGCCCTCACCGGGCTTATGGTGTCTCGGCTTCATCGTCGACGAATTCCTCGTCGACGTCGCCCGCGCGCGGTTCCACGCGGACCATCTCGTAGAGAGAAGCTGCTTCGTCCCGCCGCGGATTCTCCGCCAGGCGCCGAACGGAGACCGTCACGGTCTTGTTGCCGTAGTGGATGACAATCTCGTCCCCCACGGCGACGTCCGTCGCGGCCTTGCCGGGACGGCCGTTCACCGTCACGCGCCCGGCGTCGCAGATCTTCTTGGCCAGCGTGCGCCGTTTGATCAAGCGGGACACTTTGAGAAACTTATCGAGTCGCAAGGTTTAACGCGTGACTTCCTTGAGCTTGTTGCCCGGTTTGAACGCAGGCACCGTGGAAGCCGGGATCTCGATGACCTCGCCCGTCTGCGGGTTGCGCCCGGAGCGCGCGGCGCGAGAGCGCGTCTCGAACGTGCCAAAGCCGATGATCTGCACCTTCTCGCCGTTCGCGAGGGCCTTCTCGATGATCTCGAACACCTTGTTCACCGCGGCTTCGGCGTCCTTCTTCTTCAATCCCGTCTCTTCCGCGACACGGTTGATGAGTTCCATCTTGTTCACGCGTGCGATACCCCTTTCGTGGGAATGTCGGGAATGTTATTCGTTCTTCTCGCCAGGAATCCTGCTAGTTCGACGGCGAAAATGCGATTTTTGCCTCATTCCAGTACGCATCGAGCGCTTCTGGAGATGCGGTTTCCCATGATCCTCCATCTGAGCGCAGCCGTTCCTCCACGTACCGGAAGCGGCGGGCAAAGCGGCGCGTCGCCTGCGCCAACACGGACTCGGCGTCGAGCTTCAGGAACCGGCAGAGATTGACGACGGCAAACAGGAGGTCTCCGGCTTCCGCGGCGAGTTTGGCGCCATCCCGCGGCTCGCGGCGCCGCTCCATGTCAAGTTCATTCATTTCCTCTTTGACCTTTTGCCATACATCATCCTCGTTGGACCAATCAAAGCCCACCTTGGCGGCGGCCTTCTGCACCTCCTGTGCCACGCCGAGCGCTGGCCCGGCGAATTTCACGCCGGACAGGGCGCTCTCTTCACGCTCTTCATTTCTACGCTCATCCTGTTTTACCTGCTCCCAAATGCCGCGCACGTCGTCCGGTGTCTCGGCCACCTCTTCGCCAAACACGTGCGGGTGGCGCCGGACGAGCTTCGCGGCGAGCCCCGCGAACACGTCGCGCAGCGCGAACTCGCCCGCCTCCTCGGCGATCCGCGCGTGAAGGAGGATCTGCAGCAAAAGGTCGCCCAGCTCCTCGGCCAGATGGTCGGGATCGCCCGCGTCGATGGCGTCCGCCACCTCGTACGCCTCCTCGATGACGTACTTGCGCAGCGACGCGTGCGTCTGCTTGCGGTCCCACGGGCAACCGTTTGGCCCGCGCAGCACCTCGACAATCCGCGGCGCCTCGTGCAAATCCCGATAGAGCACGGCAGCCTCGCTCGCCGGCGGCACATACAGCGTCGTCAGGTGATTGAGCCAGGGCAGCCGGTCGATCTCGTACAGCGGCACGCGCTCGATCCGCTCCTCGCCGCGCACGCCGGCCGCGCGCACGATCACGACCTCGTATTCGTCCGGATACAGTTGCATCAGGGTCAGCTTGACGTCGCTCGCCACGTCGCGATCGTACACCTGAGCGATGAACGTGTGCAGGCGCGGATTCAGCTGGTCCTGCCGGAGCGCGAGGCCGTCGAGCAACAAAAGCCCTTCAATCGGGTCGATGCCGAGGCTTGCCACGGCGAGATCGAGAAAGCTCTGCCCGGGACCAAGCTCGACCTCCACGCCGGGATGAGGCTGGGCCAAGAGCATCTGCACGGCGCGCTCGGCGACGAGCGGATGGCCGGGCACCGCGTACACGACGTGCGGGTGATGCTCGGCGAGATGGATGAGGCGCGCCACGATGGCCTCGTACACGGCGTCGAACGTGTCGCTCGTCTGGTAGAGGTCATCGCACGACTCGAAGGGAACATGGGCTTCCTCGAGCCTCTTGACGGCCGGATGCTCGCGCGTGCGAAGCACGACGGGAAAGCCGCGCCGCATCATCTCGTACGAGCCGAGCGGGATGCTGTCTGGGTCTCCGGGGCCCAGTCCGACAATGTGCAACGTGCCCAATTTGCGTAACCCTCCTCGGCACAACGGTTTCCGTGCAGGCCGCGATGCGCACGTGCGCCTCCGCCCCCAGTATACCGCACCACTACAACAAAACGGCCTCCCGCAGGTCCCTGTTTCACCCGACGCGGGAGGCTCGATGGCGATGCGCAGTCGTCGGCTCTGACATGTGCCGCTGGCGCCCATTCGTCCGATTCACACTTGCACACCCAAGGTCCATATGGTATTTTATGGGTGTCGCCGGTTCACTGCTCCATTTGCTTACCCAAAAAACCGGCGGCAGTCTCCGCCAACTTGACCTCGGTCTCCCCCATCCGCACGCTCTCGTCGCGGGTGGCGAGGATGACCGCGCCAATCGGGTCGCCCGCTGCGATGATGGGTGCGATGACGCGCGCGCCGAACCGCTCCGGGCGATCCCGCACGATGGCGTACTCCCCCGCCGCCGAATTGTGCACCGTTTTCCGCTCTTCCATCGCCTGCTCAATGTCTTCGCTCACGGGCTTGTCCAAAAATTCCTTTTTGGGCGCCCCTGAGACGGCGATAATCACGTCTCGATCCGCGATCATCGCGATGTGCCCCGTGTTTTCAGCGAGCGAATCCGCGTACTCCTTCGCAAAATCCCCGAGCTCTCCGATGGGCGAGTACTTCTTCAGGATGACCTCGCCGTCGCGGTCCACAAATATCTCCAAGGGATCGCCTTCGCGAATGCGCAACGTCCGTCGAATTTCCTTCGGAATCACGACCCGACCGAGATCATCAATTCTCCGCACGATGCCTGTGGCTTTCAAAAAGATCCCTCACCCTCATGAAGTTTGGTGCAACGGAATCCGACGTGACTGTATTATGCGACTCGCCCAGATCCTCTATGCACCAGCGAATCCATGAGGGCGCGCGCGGCGGGTTCGCGCTCCGGCGCCTTCAGACGCCCGCCACCTCTTCCTGTTTCTTTGCCTGCCGCACCATCGCCAGGTAGTCGGACAAGAAGGCGATGAGCCGCCGGACAATTTCGTCCCCCGCCACGCCCTTCGTGCGGAACGCCACAAAGACCATGCCGTTGGGCCGCGAGGTGACCTGCGCCTTGTGCTTGACCGCCATCGACAGGAGTTTCGGATAGTCCACAGGCGCGTGCGGCTCGTTCGGGAAGCGCAACGTCGTGTCCGCGCCCTGCGTCGCGATGTGATCGGCGTGCGCCTGCATGGCGAGGCTCTTCAGCCTTGTCACGTCCAGGAGGTTGCGCACTTCCTGCGGCGGATCGCCGTAGCGATCGACGAGCTCTTCCTCGAGGTCGTCCGCCTCCGAGACCGCCTGAATGGCCCGGAACCGCTTGTACATGGCCACCTTCTGCGACGGATCGGAGATATACGTGTCCGGGATGTAGGCTTCCACGGGCACGTCGATGGTCGGCTCGGCGGGCTTTTCGAGCTGTTCGCCTCGCAGCTCGCGGATGGCCTGCTGCAAGAGCTCCGTGTACATGTCGAAGCCCACCGAGTTGATGAAGCCGTGCTGCTCGGCCCCGAGCAGGTTGCCGGCGCCGCGGATGGACAAATCGCGCATGGCGATCTTGAAGCCAGAGCCAAGCTCGGTGAACTCCTTGATGGCGGCCAGGCGCTTTTCGGCGACCTCGGACAGCACCTTGGCCGGCTGATAGGTGAAATATGCGTACGCAATCCGGTTGGACCGGCCCACGCGGCCGCGCAGCTGATACAGCTGGGACAGCCCGAACTTGTCGGCGTCGTAGACAATCAAGGTGTTCACGTTCGGGATGTCGAGCCCCGTCTCGATGATGGTGGTGGTCACGAGGACGTCGAACTCGCCCTCGAGGAAGTCGAGCATGACGCGCTCGAGCTCCGCCTCCGCCATCTGCCCGTGGGCCACGCCGACACGCGCGTCGGGCACAAGCGACTGCACGCGCTCCGCCATGCGGTGAATGGTCTGCACGTCGTTGTAGACGAAGTAGACCTGCCCGCCCCGCGCCAGCTCGCGCTCCAGCGCCTCCTTGACCAGCCCCTCGTTGTACTCGACCACGTACGTCTGCACCGGGAAGCGGTTCTCGGGCGGCGTCTCGATGATGGACAAATCGCGCACGCCAAGCATCGACATGTGGAGCGTGCGCGGAATGGGCGTCGCGGTGAGCGTCAAGCAGTCCACGTTCGCGCGCAGCTGCTTCAGCTTTTCCTTGTGAGTCACCCCAAACCGCTGCTCCTCGTCGACGATGAGAAGGCCGAGGTCCTTGAACTGAATCGAGTTCTGCAGAAGCCGGTGCGTCCCAATCACGATGTCGATGGTGCCTTCTTTCAGACCCTTCAGGACCTCCTGGGTCTCCTTGCGCGTGCGAAAGCGGCTCAACATCTCAATCTTCACCGGGAAGCCGGCGAACCGCTCCTTGAACGTCTCGTAGTGCTGCTGCGCCAGCACCGTGGTCGGCACCAGCACGGCCACCTGTTTCCCGTCCATGACCGCCTTAAACGCCGCCCGCATCGCCACCTCCGTCTTGCCATAGCCCACGTCGCCGCACAACAGCCGATCCATCGGCCGCGGCTTCTCCATATCCCGCTTGATCTCCGCGATGGCGCGCAGCTGATCCGGCGTCTCCTCGTACGGGAACATGTTCTCGAAGTCCGCCTGCCACGGCGTGTCGGGCGAAAACGCGTGTCCCGGCGTCGCCTCGCGCTTGGCGTACAGCTTCAGCAGGTCGCCCGCGATGTCGCGCACCGACTTCTTCACGCGGTTCTTCGTCTTCTGCCACTCGCTCGAGCCGAGGCTGTGCAGCTTCGGCTCCTTCTCGCCCGAGCCAATGTACCGCTGGATCTGGTCGATCTGGTCCACCGGCACGTACAGGCTGTCGCCCCCCGCGTAGCTCAGGTACAGGTAGTCGTTGCGCCGCCCATCCACCTCGAGCGTCTTGATGCCCATGTACCGCCCAATGCCGTGATTGACGTGCACCACGTAGTCGCCGACGTTCAGCTCCTGGTAGCTCTTGATGCGCTCCGCGTCGGAGACCTGCGCGCGCGTCTGGCGATGCTTCCGCTTCGCCGTGAACACCTCGGTCTCGACGATCACGGCCACGCGGTGCATGGGCAACTCGAACCCGCTCGACAGGTTGGCCACGACAATCTGCGGCACCTTCGACCCCGGCGTGAACAGCTCGACCTGGTCCGCCTGGATGCGGTAGTCCTCCAGGACGCGCGCGAGGTGATCCGCCCGCTCCTTGGTCGCGGCCGCGAACACCACCTGCGTCTGCGCCTTCTCCCAGCGCGCGAGCTCCTGCTTCAGCACGTTCATCTGGCCGTGGAAGTTCTGCATGCTGCGCGCCGAGATGTTGAGTACCTGCTGGTAGCGCTGCGCGCCCCGCGTGTGGGCGAACGTCGCGAAGTGGACCTTCGGCCGGTTCAGTTCCTGAAACTTCGCCTCGTAATCCACCGCCTCGACGGTGCCCGACAGCACTTCGCCCCGCATGATGGCCCCCGACAGCCATTCGCGGAACTCCTTCTCGAGCACGTCGGCGCGCTCGAGGATGCGAGCCGTTTCGTCGAAGCAGACGAACGCGGGCTGCGGGACGTGATCGAACAGCGTGTCGGCGTGGTCCGGATAAAGCAGCTGGTACCGGGCGATCCCGGCGAAGGGCTGCCCCTCGCGGAGCTTGCGCACGTCCGCGGAGATGGTCTGCTCCAGGCGATCGCGCAGGGACGCATCGGTCACGGTCCTCAGCCGCGCCTCAAGGCGCGCCTCGATGTCCTCGGCCACCTTTTCGGCCACCGGCTGGGGCAACATGAGATCGAACGCGGGCCCGAACGAGATGGCGTCCCGCTTCTCCAGCGACCGCTGCGTGGCGGGATCGAACGCGCGAATGGAGTCGATCTCGGTGTCGAACCACTCGATGCGGTAGGGAAGGTCGTGCCCGAGCGGAAACACGTCGAGAATGCCGCCGCGCACGCTGAACTGGCCGCGGCCCTCCACCAGGGGCACGCGCTCGTACCCGCCGCGGACGAGCTGGGCCACGACATCGTCGATGGGCTTTGACTCCCCTACCGCGAGCTTGACCAGCGAGTGTAGAAAGTGATGCTTCTTCGTCACGGGCTGCCAGGCGGCGAGCAGGGTCGTGACCACGACGACAGGGCCCTCCTGAGCGAGGGCCTCGAGGACGTGCAACCGATCCGCCAGGACATCCGACGACGAAGCGAGGTAATCCACGAGCGCGTTGTCCCGCTCGGGATACAGATACACCCGGGCATCCGGCAGATATTCCTTCAGGTCTTCCCAGATGGTCTGGGCGTGACTGGCCGCGTGCGTCACCACGATCATCGACTCGGGGAGACGGCGGTTGCGAAGCTGGTACAGGGCCGCCATGACGAGCTGCCGGCCGGCGCCCGTCACCCCGGTGATGAGCACGTCGTTTCGGCGCGGCCCCATCGCGTCTGCCAACGACGAAAGCGCCCCGTCCGCAGCCATCCGTTCGACGAGACCTTTCACCTTTTCCCCTCCCAGCACACACGTTTAGCTGGATTTATTGTATGATACTTCCTTCCAAGAGCAGCTCAGGGTGCCTTGCGACGGCCTGCTCACAGGTGTCGCACACCGTCTGAATCTCGATTTGGTCCTCTCGCGGGCGGATGACGTCCTGCTGGTGGTCGGGATCGAGATGATGGAGGCCAAGCCGTTCCATCGCGTCCCCGAGCGACCAGCGGGGATTTTCCACCGCCCCAATCTTCTGTCTGCAGTAGCGGCAGACGTATTCGAAGCGCATTGGGATCGCCCCTTTGTCAGACGAATGTCAGACAGGTCTCCCCTTAGTATGGAGACACGATGCGCTTCGCATACCTCGGCCGCGTGGCGGCGCGGACCTCGGCCGCGTGGCGGCGGGACCCGGAGAGTCCCGAGCAGAGCCGCGGGCGGCCCCGAGCCGGGCCCTCGGCGGGGCCCTCCGTTACGCCCGGGCCGCCGCGTTGTAACGGGTCATGGCTTCGGCGAAGCCGCGCTCGATGGCGTAGAGCGCGGCCTCGGCGGCTGTCTCGAGCGCCCGGCGAATGTGCGGCTCTTCCTCGGGTGAAAACGCTCCCAACACGTACGGGACGATCGGCGCTCCTTTCGGCGGCCGGCCGATGCCGATGCGGATCCGCCCAAACGTCTCCGCGCCGAGCGACTCGATGATGGACTTGATCCCGTTGTGCCCGCCGGCCGAACCCTGCGCCTTGAGGCGGACGACACCGGGCGGAAAATCCATATCGTCGTACAGCACCAACAGGTCGTTGGCCGGATCGAGCCGATAATAGCGGACCAGCTCGCTCACGCAAAGGCCGCTTACGTTCATATACGTGTGCGGCTTCACCAACAGAACCTTCTCGCCCGCGTATCGCGCATCGCCGACGAGCGCGTGGAAGTCGGCCTGGTCCACGCGCGCCCCGAGCCGATCCGCCAAGATATCGACGGCCATGAACCCGGCGTTGTGGCGCGTGCGCTCGTACTCGCGCCCCGGATTCCCGAGTCCCACGATGACTTTCAACGTCCGTCTCTCCTCAGTCGAACAGCTGGCTCACAGAGCGCTGCGTGTGCACGCGGATGATGGCCTCCGCGATGAGCTCCGCCACCGACAGCACCTTGATCTTGTCAATGCGCTTCGATTCCGGCAGCGCGATGGTGTTGGTGACGACCACCTCTTCGACGGCCGAATTCTGCAGGCGCTCGACGCCCTGCCCAGAGAGCACCGGATGGATGCAGCAGGCGTAGACGCCGCGCGCGCCCCGCTTGAGAAGCTCCGCCGCGCCCGCCGTGATGGTGCCGGCGGTGTCGATCATGTCGTCGATCAGAATGGCGGTCTTCCCTTCGATATCGCCGATGATGTTCATCACCTGCGCCACATTGGCGTCCGGGCGGCGTTTGTCGATGATGGCGAGCGGCGCGCCGAGGCGCTCCGCAAACGCGCGGGCCCGCGTGACGCCGCCCATGTCCGGCGAGACCACGACGGGATTTTCGATTTGCTTGTCCAGGAAGTAATCCGCCAGGATAGGCATCCCGATCAGGTGGTCGACCGGGATGTCGAAGAAGCCCTGGATCTGACCCGCGTGCAGATCCATCGAGATCACGCGGCTCGCGCCCGCCGTCTGCAGAAGATTGGCGACGAGCTTCGCCGTGATGGGATCGCGCGCGCGAGCTTTGCGGTCTTGGCGCGCATACCCATAGTATGGGATGACGACGTTGATGGTGCGCGCCGACGCCCGCTTGACCGCGTCCATCAGGATGAGCAGCTCCATGAGGTGCTCGTTCACAGGCTGGCTCGTCGGTTGAATGATGAACACGTTGGCGCCTCGCACACTCTCGCCGAGGCGGATGCGGACCTCGCCGTCCGAAAACCGCCCGACTTGGCAGTCCGCCAGCGGGACCCCGATGTAGTCGGCAATCTCCTGCGCCAATGCCGGATTGGCATTTCCCGTGACGAGCTTCAAGTCGGCGTCAATGGCCACGATGGTTCCCGCCTTTCTCCGGATTCCGATTCTGCCTGCGCGCCTTCCACGACCGGACGTAGTTCGGCTTCGTGGTCTGCGGCACGCGGCCGATGGCGAAGCCGTCGTCGCCGATGTCGTCCGTCACCGTGGTGCCGGCAACCACGTACGCTCCCTTGCCGATGGTGACGGGCGCGATGAGGTTCACGTTCGACCCGATGAAGCTGTCGTCGCCGATCACCGTCCGGTGCTTTCGCTCGCCGTCGTAGTTCACGGTGATGGCTCCGCAGCCGACGTTGACGTTTCGGCCGACGTCCGCGTCGCCGACGTACGCGAGGTGACTCACCTTCGTATCATCGCCGATGCGGCTGTTTTTCACCTCGACGAAATCGCCGATTTTCACGCGCGCCCCGATGTCCGCACCCGGGCGCAGATACGCAAACGGACCGACTTCCGCCCCCGGGCCGATCACGGCCTCCACCGCCACCGTGTACTGGACCCGGGCGCCTTCGCCCACGATGGTGTCCACAAGGCGGGCGTTGGGGCCCACGACGGCCCCCGACGCGATGCGCGTGCGGCCCGCGAGCATCGTGCCGGGCAAAAGCGTCACGTCCGGCGCGAGCTCCACATCCGCCTCCACGTACGTGGCAGCAGGATCCATCACCGTGACGCCCTCCCTCATCCAGTGCTCTAGGATGTGGCGCCGGCAGATGGCCTCCACGCGCGCGAGCTCGACGCGATTGTTGACGCTTGCAATCTCGTCCTCGTCCTCCGCGATGTGCGCGATGACGCGCTCCCCGCGGCGGGACAGAATGAGCGCCGTGTCGGTCAGGTAGTACTCGCCTTGGGCGTTGTCGTTGTTGACCTCGGCAAGCGCCTGTTCCAGCGCATCGCGCCGGAACGCATAGATGCCCGTGTTGATGAGCCTGTGTTTGCGCTCCTCGAGCGTCGCGTCCTTCTCCTCGACAATGCGCTTGACCTCGCCGCGATCATTCAAAAAGACGCGCCCCAGCCCCGTCGGATTCGCGACTTCAGCCGCAAGCACGACACAGGCTGCGCGGTTCTCCTCGCGCAGCCGCATCAGGGTCAAAATGGTCTCCGGCCGAATGAGCGGAGCGTCTCCGTAAAGCACGACCACCGTCTCCGACTCGGGGGAAACGAGCGGCATGGCCGCCCGCACCGCATCCGCGGTACCCAACTGCTTCTCCTGAACTGCGATTTCCGCGCGCCCCTGAATGGACGCCTCCACCTGTTCCCGGTGCTGGCCGACCACCACGACGACTTGACCAATCCCCGCCTCGCCGAGGCTGTCCAGCAGGTGGTGAATCATCGGTTTGCCACAGACCGGATGCAACACCTTGTGTGTCTGCGATTTCATGCGTGTGCCGTGCCCCGCGGCCAGCACGACAGCCGTTTGCGCCATGCCGTATCTCCTCCGAGCGCGCGAAGCCTGCGCTCCCACAAATCTTGACGCCCCAAAGTGTACCCGATGGGGGGGTGCATTTCAATTTGACAGGCGCCAGATCACAAAAAAGCCCTGACTTTCGCCAGGGACTTTTCACACAAGCTTCACATGGCCGAATCGCCGAGCGGCTGCTTTTCCGATTCCGCTTCCTGCGCGCGATAGTAGGCCGCGAGCACCGCTTCTTGGATTTTCTGGCGCGTGGACGACGAAATGGGATGTGCGATGTCGCGGAACTCGCCGTCCGGCGTCTTTTTGCTCGGCATCGCGACAAACATGCCGTTGTTCCCATCGATCACGCGGATGTCGTGGACGACAAACTCGCTGTCGATGGTAATGGACGCGATCGCCTTCATGCGGCCTTCACTCGCCACTCGGCGAAGCCTTACATCGGTGATCTGCACCCTCATCACCACCCTGATGTCGCGAATGGGTCACTCCTGTCTTGAATGACCAATTCCACGCGCGGGCGGCAAACTCCTGCACAGATCGTCAACATTTTTTCAAAAATTCGACCTCGTTCTCGTTTTTCCGCGCCGAGCGTCAGCCGAGGTAGGCGACGAGCTCGATCTCGACCTTGGCGCCGCGCGGCAGCGCCGCCACCTGAACGGTGGAGCGAGCGGGCTTGTGGCCGCCGAAAAACGCTTCACACGCCTCGTTGACGACCTGGAACTCGGCGAGATCGGTCATGAAGATGGTGGCCTTGACCACCTGGTCGCGCCGCGCGCCCGCCGCCGTGAGCACGGCGTCGAGGTTGCGGAACACCTGTTCCACCTGCTCCTTCACGCCGCCTTGAACCATCTCGCCTTCGGGGGTCAGCGGAATCTGCCCGGACGTGTAGACGAAGCGGTCCACCTGGATGGCCTGCGAGTACGGACCGATGGCCTTCGGCGCGTGATCCGTGTGAATGATCTGCATGGACAAGACCTCCTCAATGATCGTGGGTGCGCCCGGTGAGCGCACCGAGGTTGGGCCGCACCTCAAAGCCGCCCTCCTGCACGGGTCCGACTTCGAGGAGCGCGACGTACTGGGTGACCATCTTCTTGGCCGGCTGCGATGTGGCCATGAACACGGCCGTGCCACACACCTCCCCGCCGAACTCCCCGACGAGCTCGGCCACCGCGCGAGCCGTGGCGCCCGCCCGCATGAAGTCGTCCACGATGAGCGCACGCGCCCCGCGCGGAATGAGCCGCGTGCTCAAGGACATGGTCTGGATGCGCTTGGCGGAGCCCGACACGTAGTGCGTCGTGAGCGACGCGCCCTCCGTGACGCGCTGTTCCCGCCGCACGATGGCGAGCGGCGCGTGCAAGTACCGCGCCGCGCTCGCGGCGAGCGGGATGCCCTTCGTCTCGACGGTGACCACCACCTCGACGCCCGCGTGGGCGAAGCGGCTCGCCACCATCGCGCCGGCCGTGTCGATCACGTCGGGATCGCCGAGGACATCGGACGCGTACAAAAACTCGCCCGCGATGACGCGATCCGGCGAGGCGAGCCTGCGCGCCACGTCCCACAGAAACGCCTCGGCCTGCGCGTCGTCCACCTGCGGGACGTAGCGCACACCGCCCTGGGCGCCGACGAGGGTCTCGACGCGCCCTGCCCCGTCGTCCGCGAGCGCTTCGCGGACGAGCTGGACGTCCTCGCTCAGAGTGGACTTGGCGACGCCCCAGTTCTCGGCGAGCGCGGAGATGCCGATGGGCGCCATGGGCCGCTCGATGAGACGGCGGGTCAGCCGAATGAGCCGTTCGTGCCGCTGCATGGCCCGCCTCCTCAGCTTCGCGCGTGTGCCTCGGCGTAGCCGCCGACGAACCGACACACGTAGACGTCTTTCATGATGCCGCGGAGCGCGTTGTAAAGCCGCTGGGCGTGCGTCTGCACGGGCGTGAGCACGTAGAGCGTCGGACCGGACCCAGACATGTGCACCGGCCGCTGCGCGATGGAGGCCACCCGCTCCTTGAGCGCCTTGAGCTCCGGGTACAGGCTCATGGTGACGCGCTCCAGCGCGTTGTGGACGATCTCGGCCACGCGCTCGAGCTGGCCCTCCGCGAGCGCTTGCACCATCGTCTCGCTGCGCGGGGCGTCGGTGAAATCGGACGGCGAAAGGCCCTTGTACACGTCCGCCGTCGAGACGAAGATGCGGGGATGCAGTAGCACCGCGTACATGGCCGGGACGTGCGGATAGCGCGTCACCCGCTCGCCGCGACCGCGCGCGATGGCAAGCCCGCCGTAGACGCAGTACGGGACGTCCGAGCCGATCTCGGCCCCCAACTCCGCCAGCTCGTCGAGGGTGAGTCCCGCGCCGGACATTTGGTTGAGCCCGCGCAACACCGCCGCGGCGTCGCTCGACCCGCCGGCGAGGCCGGCCGCGACCGGAATGTGCTTGTCGAGCTGGATGTGCACACCGCCCCGAAAGCCCGTGCGGCGGCGAAACGCGTGCGCCGCCTGCACACACAGGTTGCGCTCGTCCACCGGCACCGAGGACGACGTGCTGTCCATCGTGATCTCCCCATCGTCGCGCGGCTCGAGCCAAAGGACGTCCGACAGATCCACGGTCTGCATGACCATGTCCACCTCGTGGTACCCGTCGCCGCGGCGGCCGAGCACGTCCAGCGTCAAATTGATTTTTGCGTACGCGCGTTGGAACAACAAAGCGCCCCACCTCGACTAGGACTAGCATGCCGAGGCAAGGCGCCGATGTCAAGGATTACAGCGTCGCGAGCCGCGCCCCTTCGCGCTCCGCCGCGACCTTGTGCCACGGCCGCGCGCCAAGGGCCTCAAGCGCCTCCCTGAGAGGGGCCAGCCGCTCGTAAAACACGCAGGCCATGTCCTCCGGACCAAGCCGCCCGAGGGCCGCCATCATCGCCTCTCGCTCGTCCAGCACCACGTCGACCTTTTTGCTCGGGCAGGTCCGCGCGATGGCGGAAGACAGGATCTGCGCGATCTCGCCCGGCCTGCGCCCCCGCAGATCGGCGTCCTCTTTCACAATGAACTCGTCGAACCACGGCGCGAGGCTTTGCCCGGCCTCGCGCACGACGTGATCGGCCCGATCCCCTGGCACGCCGACGACGCCTATCCGCCGCCTGCACGGGAGGGCCTGCAGCAAGCGCCCCACTTCGCGGAAGCCGGCCGGATTGTGGCCGTAGTCGAGCAGGACGCGAGCCCCGTTGGGGAGCACGTACATCTCGAGGCGGCCTGTGTTTTGCTCCGGCGCGAACGTCGACAGCGCCTGCGCCACCGTCGCAAGCGGCAAGCCCGCCGCACGCATGGCCGCCGCCGCCAAGGCCGCGTTTTCGACGTGAAAGCGCGCGATCCCGCCCAGGCAGATGGGAATCTGCGCCACCGGGATGATGGGGCGCACGGCGCCGTTTCGCCACTCGTACAGCACGCCGTCCGACACCACCACGGCCGCGCCGCCCGCCTGCACGTGCCGAGCCACCGCCGCGTGGTCCGGCGCCAGCGAGACGAGCACGAGCGGTGCGCGAAAGCGAGAGGCAAGCGCCAGCACGCGCGGGTCATCCGCGTTCAGGACCACCGCGCCGTCATCGCGCACGCACTCGCCCACAAGGGCCTTCACAAAGGCGATGTCGTCGATTGACTCGAGGCCGTCCTGCCCGACGTGATCGAGCGAGAGGTTGGTGATGACACCGACGTCCGCCGCGTCGTAGGCGAGCCCCCCGCGCACGATGCCGCCCCGGGCCGTCTCCAACACGGCCACCTCGACGCGCGGATGCGACAGCACGAGCCGCGCGCTCCTCGGCCCCGTCGTGTCCCCCCGGCAGACGCACTCGCCGCCGATGTACACGCCGCCCGTCGTCGTGAGGCCCACGGTCTTGCCCGCCAGCGCGAAGCCATGCGCCACGAGCCGCGCCGTCGTGGTCTTGCCGTTGGTGCCCGTGATGGACACGATGGGAATTCGCCCGTCCGATCCGGCCGGAAACAGCGACTCCACGATGGCCTCGGCCGCTTGGCGCGGCGATCCGCTCGACGGGTGCTCGTGCATGCGAATGCCCGGGCACGCGTTCACCTCAATCACCGCGTACCCCCCGGCGTCCGCGGGCGACCTGAGCGCGGGCACGACGAGATCGACGCCGCACACGTCGAGCCCGACGGCCTCGGCGGCCCGCTCCGCGATGCGCAGGTATGAGGGGTCAATGACGTCGGTCACGTCGTGGGCCTCGCCGCCGGTCGAGAGGTTGGCGCTCTCGCGCAGCGCCACCCGCTGCCCCGCCTCCGGCACCGACGCGGGCGTGAGGCCCTGGCGCTCGAGCACCTGCCGCGCGATCTCGTCGATGGCGATCTTGGTGAGCGGCTTCTCGTGGCCCTCGCCGCGCCGAGGATCGCGATTGACGAGATCGACCAGCTCGCGCACGGTGTGCACGCCGTCTCCTTCAACGTAGGCGGGCTCGCGCACGGACGCGGCGACAGCCCGCCCGTCCACGACCAGGACGCGCACATTTTCGCCCGGCACGTACGCCTCGACGATCACGTCGCGGGCGTAGCGGCGCGCCTCGCGAAACGCGGCCCGCACCTCGGCCTCGGATTCGAGCCGAAGCGACACGCCCTGGCCCTGGCGGGCGTCGAGCGGCTTGACCACCGCGGGCCGCCCGATGTCCTGCCAGAGCCGCACGGCCTCGTCTTCATCTGCGGCCACGCCACCAGGCGGCACGGCGAGGCCCGCCTCCTCGAGGAGGCGCTTGGTCAGGGCCTTGTCGCTCGCGATGTCGGCCGCGACGCAGGACGTCCGATCGGTCAACGTCGCCTCGATCCGCTTCCGGTGCACGCCGTAGCCGAGCTCGAGGAAGCTCCCCTGCAAGCGGCGAACGGGGATGTTGCGCCGCCGGCACGCGTCGACGATGGCCTGGGTGCTCGGGCCGAGGCGGTCGTCCTCGTACAGCTTCGCGATGTCGCGGACGAGGGCGTCGAGATCGCCCGGATGGCGGTCTTCCGCGAGCGCGGCCACCACCTGCACGGCGCCCTCGAGCGCGCGCCGCTGGGCGGGGAAGGAGGCGCACTCGATGGCGATGTCGTACAGCCCGGGACGGCCCGCGAACACGGTCTTGCCGTAGTTGGCCGGGATGCCCGCGAGGTGCCCCAATTCAATGGCGACATGCTCGCAGATGTGGCCGAAGTAGGTGCCGTCCTCCAACCGCTCGATGAAGCCGCCCGGACGGCCCTTGGCGCAGTGGTGTTGCCACAGGCCGGGGAAATGGTGCAAAAGGCGATCCCGGAAGCCGGGGATGTCGATGCTCTCTTTCCCCGTATACGCGCCGAGATCGACCCGAGCCAGGAGAATTGGGCGATACGTGAAGATGTTGGGCCCCTCGATGCAGCGAATGCGCACGATGTTCATGAGGATAGCTCCTTCTGGTGCAGCCAGTGTGGAAAGTCGGGGATGGGCCGGCGCTCGCGCAGCAAAAAGCCGCATCCTTCGGGAAGCGTGTGCAAGGTCACGTCGCACAGGGCGAGCGATTCGTCGCGGCGAATGTGGTCCAGGTTCGAGTAGGTCAGGTGGCCCGCGTCCACCACACTCACCGCCCCGCGCCCGACGACCTCCAGCACGTCCCCGCCGTGCACCACGACCGCCGTGTCCTCGTCGATACCGAGTCCTAAGTGGTGCGGATACTGCGCGACGGCCGATAACAGCCTGCCTAGCCTGCCGCGCTCCGCGAAGTGTTGGTCAATGACGCAGCCGTCGAGAAACTCCATGCCAGGCGCCATCCGGACGATGGAGGGGCGGGGATTCGTCTCGCCCTCGCCCTCGACGATCATGGTGCTCGACATCATCGACGCGCCGGCGCTGGTGCCGCCGAGCACGGCGCCCTTGCGGTGCGCCTGATGCAGCGCCGCGTCTACCTTCGTCCCGCCGAGCAGCTTCGTGATGCGCTCCTGATCGCCGCCCGTGAAAAAGATGCAGGTTGCCTGCGCGATCATCTGCACCGCGCTGTCGCGGTTCGCCGCCTCGCGCGTGGATACGTCGAAGGTCCGCACATCGTCGACTCCGAGCCGGTGAAACACGTCCACGTAGGTTGCGCCCACCTCCACAGGGGTCTTCGTCGCCACCGTGACGACGAGCACCCGCGCATGCTTGCCACCGCCGAGCTCAAGGAATCGGCGCAAAATGCGGCACTCTCCGGTCTTGTCCTCCGCGCCGCCGATGATGACGAGAGGTCCTCGCTGCCCCAACCGCACGCCCTCCCATATATTGGTCAGATCATCCTCATACTCTTTCCGAAACCCTTGACCGTCATTCGATGCCCAGCAAAAGGCGGCCAGGGTCATCCTGGCCGCCTTCGGTCACCTCTGCCCGGACTTCTCAGCCAACGCTTGCTCTGCGATCTCGATGGCGCGCTTCACCATGTTTCCGGCGTCGCGCGCTTTGATCCCGCCCCAGCCCTCGCGCTGGACCGTGTCGTAGAACCCGAGCTCTTTGGCCAGTTCCACTTTGAACGCATCTGACATGGTGCTTCTCTGCCGTGCCATGCCAAATCCCTCCCTGGTCAGAGGCGACAGCTTTACGATGCGCCAAAACGGCGACGCGTATGCGCCAACGCCGTGCCGCGAACAGGCGACTCGCCCCGCGTCCACGCCTTCAATGCTTCGCATGCACAGGCGCCTTCCTATGACACAGGCGGTGCGATGGCTGGGAGCCTTGAACGCTGCGCGGCCGCCGCGCAGCCGAGGAAAAAAACAAGAGGGCAAGGCGCATGCCGCCTCACCCTCGGTCAAAATCATCAGTCATTCCGCCATATGCATCCGGTTATATGACAAGGCCTGTCCTCGGACGGACCCAACTGTCTTCGAGGTTCAGTGTTCAACCACGAACTTGGTGGTGTTCCCGTCCTCCTTGCAGAGCATCAGCTCGACGGTCTCGGTCAGCACGTCCGCGTAGCTGTACGAGACGCGTTCAAACGATCCGTCCGGCGGGTCGAGTTTGACGACGAACACCGACGGATACGTCTCTTCGAGAACCCCGAAGCGCTCGATGGTTTTCCGCCTGCCGCCGTTTGCACGGAGCAACACGCGTTCACCCACGAGTTCATCCAGACTCTTCTTGATTTCGTGGAGCGCATTCCTGGCCAACACACACCACCTCTTTCCGCGCTTCATTATACCATCGCGCAGAAGAGGCTGTCAAGGAAATTTAATGATTATATCAACGCATGTTTTTCGCTGTCAATGGGTATTTTACGGGGATTTGCGATCCCGTCGCGCGCTTTGTCACCCCGTCCACTCCGAGCCTCGCGCTCAGTACAACGACTTCGGCAGCCCCAGGCGGTACTTCCCGCGCGACTCGAGTCCGCCAATGCCGTCCGTTCCCGTGTACGTCGATTTCACCGCGTCGTACAGGTTGACCGTCTCGTGAATCGGCGTAAATGCCACCTTCTCCGCGATGAAGACGGGATCGAGCGCGTGAATCATGATGCGTTGGGGAGACGACGCAAAGTTGGCGCCGGCCTCGATGAGCGCCTCGAAGTGAGACTGACACGCCCCCGCGATGATGACGAGATCGTCCATATTGCGCACGTATTTGCGCGCGTTGGCGACGGTCTTGACGAAATTCTGTGAGTTGCGGTAGTTCTTGATGTCGGCCCAATCCTTGCCCTTGCGGATGACGCCGTCGTGGCCGGTGATAATCAGGATGTCCGGCGCATACTTCTCGAGCAGGTGCACGACCTTCCGGGGCATCTCCGACTCCGCCACATGCTCGCCCACGGCGCGAATGCCGAGCTCCTCGTACATGGCGAGGCACTTCTGCAGGTAGCTGCCGTCCCCGTCGAGGTGGAGCACGGTGCCCGGGCGCTCGAAGAAGTCTGGGTTGGCGCGGTAGCGCACCTCTTTGCGCAGCGATCGCTTCTCCGAATCGTGCGCGCGGCGGGACTGAATGATGCGCAAGCACTCGCCGACGACCTGCGTTCGCATCGCCTCAAACGCGCGCATGTCTTCCTCCGTGACGGGGTCGAGATCGTCAAACGGCGCATCGGCCATGAGGCGCACGTCGAGCCCCTTGAGGATGGCGGTCTGCGAAGCTTCGTCCAGCTCCACGATGACGAAACAGATGTCGCGGCCGTACGAGCGGCGCGTAACTTTGTCTCCGATATGCCACACCGATCATCGCCTCCGTTGGCGGGCTCTAGACTACGGTATGCGAAGATGGCGCTTCTTGGTCCGTGGAGGTTGAGAGCGATGGCGAATGTGCGGGATGTGGCGTGCGCGCTTGGCGCTCGGGACGAAGCGGGGAGGATTGCAAACGTGTTGCGCCAGCTCGCGCGAGCGGGCATCCGCCGCATCGCCCTGTGCGCGAACGGATGCAGGGATGCGACCCTGGATGAGGCGCGAACCACCGCCGAGGCCCTGGCGCTCGAACTCGCCCCCGTGGAATTTCGGGAGGCGCTTGGACACGACGCCCCGCGCGCCATCGCGGCGATGCAAGCGTGGCGGCGCTGGCCGGATGCGCCAGGCGTGCTGATGGTGGACGCCGATTGGCAGGGAGGGTTTGGCCCCATGCTCGCCGAGTTTCTGCGCGATGCGCTCGCCAACCCCGGCGCCATCACGGGCGTCTCCGGCCACGTGCGCGATCCCGACCTCGACAGGCGCTGGCAAGACATCGCGCGGTTGGCTGGGAGCCCGCCGTCGCTTCGCCCGTTTTTGCTCCCCCAGTACGTCCCACTCTGCACCTTCGCGCGCGTCTCTCCGCGCTTTGTCGCGTCGCCGGGCTTGTTCTTCGCACTGACCCGGCGCGCCGGCACGCCTTGGCGGGTCTATGGCGCCTGGGACGGTAGGCTTCTCGGCAACCCGATTCGCGGCGCGGAGGTCGCGGCGCGCGTCGTGGCGATGCTGCGCGAAGACGCCTGCGCGGCCGAGGCCATCCTCACCGGCTGCGCGGCTTCGGCGCCGCCGCTCTGCCCCGGCGAGCGCGCATGGCCGGACGTAGAGGCGTGGATGAGCTGCATCCGCTGGGAGGGAAGCCCATAGGCTCGTTCCTTCAAGATTTGGTATATCGATCCGCCACCTTGCTCGCCCCGAACGAGTCCGGCTTGATCTTCGCCTCGTAGCCGTTCGACTCGATCCAGGCGACGATCTCGCGGATCCATTGCTTGGTCTCACCGCCCTCCCCGATGTCCAGGTGAACCTCGATATGCCAATCCTGTCCCGCCTTCTGCAGCAGCTCGCTCAGCATGCCGCCCACCTGAAGGGACAACGAGGCCTCCGTGAACATCCGCTGGCGAAGCGAGTGAATGTGCTCGTGCTGTTCCTTGTGCACGTAATAGCGGGCGCCGCGGCCCACCCGATGGAGAATGACCGCTGTGACGAACGTCGCGGACGCCGCGTGCTCGTGCGGCTGCGAGTCGGTGCCGATGATCAGCCGAAAGTGATCCTGTGGATGATCTGCCCGCTCCTTGATGACGTCCTCCGCCACCTGCTCCAAATTCACCACGCCGAGCGTCGGGCTGCGAAACAGCACGCGCACCGCCCCCTCTCGTTGGCTACGCGGCATCCACGCCTCTTTGCGGTCATCTGCCGCAGGATGTCACACGGGTTCCGCCGTGCTCGTCAACGCGCCGCCCGCCGCGACGAGCGCGTTCAATTGTCCGCCGTGACGCGCACCTCCGTCAATTCCGACTTTATCCGAACCATACCACACGTCATGCGTCCCATGCAGCAGGATGCAGGGCGTATGGCCAAACACGACGAGCTTTCCCACGCGATGCGGGCGCTCGTAAAACCGCTCGCGGATGGTCACGAGGTCCCGCTTCGCGGTCTGCCGCCAGTCTGGTTTGTCGGGATCGATCCCGGCGTGAACAGCGACAAACCGCTCGTCTTCCCACGCGTAGGGCAGCTCCATGATGAAGCGGGCAAGGGCCTCGTCGCCCGCGATGGCGCGATAGAGCCGGTCTCGCGCGGGGCCGAGCTTCTGCTTCATCCCGGCGCGCATCCAGCGGGCCACGGCGTCTTCGTGATTGCCGCGAAGCGCGACGGCGCCTTGCGCGCACAGGCTGTGCACGAGGCGCAGTACGCCGAGGCTGTCGGGCCCGCCCGAGATGTAGTCGCCGACGAGAACCAGTTGATCCACCTTGGGTTCGTATTGAAGCCGCTTCAGGAGTCGCTTGAACGGGCCGAGGTGGCCGTGGATGTCGCTCACGAAAAGGATGCGCTTCGATGGCTCAGGCTGCATGTGGCCCCTCCTTCCCGAAAACGCTTGCATCCCGTGGCCCGATTTCACATAATAGAAATTGTATTTCATCGGTTAAATTTCTGCCACCTGTCCGCCGGCGCCGCGCGCAAGCCTCGTGGGGCCCAGTGTCGAGCATCGTCTGGAGGATTCACCCATGGACATCCGCACCGTCTCCGGCGTCATGCCGGTTCGCGAAGAAGATCAGCTGGATTGGCAGCATCTGCGCGACTACCTCGTGCGCGAGGGAGTGTTACCTGAAGACGCTCCGGATTTGTGCGCCGTTCAGTTTCCGACCGGAGCCTCCAATCTCACCTACCTCATCCAGAGTGGCGAATTTGTCGCCGTTCTGCGCCGCCCTCCGCACGGCCCGCTGCCTCCGCGCGCACACGACATGGGGCGCGAGTCGGCCATCTTGGCGAGACTGCATCCCCACTTTCCGAAGGCGCCAAGGCCTTACGCCTACTGCGGTGATCCAAGCGTCCTTGGCGTCCCTTTTTTCGTCATGGAATACCGCCCAGGCGTCCCGCTCGACGCGTCGTTTCCTGAGGGTTTCGCGTATACACCCGACATCGGGCGGGCCATCTCCGAGCGCGCCATCCAGGCGCTCGCAGAGCTTCACGCCGTCGACCCCGAGGCGTCCGGCCTCGTGCAGTTCGGCAAGCCCGAAGGGTTCCTTCGCCGCCAGGTCGACGGCTGGATCGAACGGTTTCACCGCTCGCGGACCGACGAGGAGGTGCCCGACGCCGACGTCGTGATGGCGTGGATCAGCGGAAACGTCCCCGACTCCCGCGACGTGACCGTCATCCACAACGACTTCAAGTTGAACAACATGCTGTTTGCCGAGCCCTCGTACCGGGACATCGTCGGCATCGTCGACTGGGAGATGGCGACTGTCGGAGACCCGCTGCTCGATCTCGGCGTGATGCTGAGCTACTGGACGGAGCCTTCCGATCCGCCTGCGCTGCAGTCCCTGTTCCCGTCCGTCACCGTGCTCGAAGGCTTCTACTCGCGCCAGGAGATGGCCGAGCGGTACGCCGAGGCGACTGGGCGATCCGTGCACGACCTCAAGTTCTACTACGTCTTTGGCGTGTTCAAGCTCGCTGTGATCTTGCAACAGATTTACGTGCGCTACAAGATGGGCAAGACCTCGGATGCGCGCTTTGCTCGCTTCGGCGATGGCATCCGGGCCTTGGTGTCGCATGCCCGCGCCGAGATCGGCTGAGCGCACGACAGCTGAAAAACGCGAGACACCAGCACCCGCAACGGCGGGTGCTTTTTTGTTTGCGTCTACGAGATGGTTCGCGCGCGGACCCCGACGAGCCTTCTCAAGCAGGAATTGAAGGCACCTTCATCGAACATATGTTCGCACACGAGCCTCCGTTGTTGGCTTGGGGTCACTTCCGTATACTAGAAGAAAGGAGACGCGCGATGTCGAACCAGGATGCGTTGATGAAAGCACTGACGCGTTCCCTGTCGGGCGGCGCGCTCGACGCCTTAGGTGTGTACGGTGTAGAACTTGTGGAATCTGTGGAGACTGAATTGCCTGCCAATGTGCTGAGGATGGACCGCGTGTGGCGAACCAGGGACGGGCAATTGTTTCATCTGGAGTTTCAGGCGACTCGGGAGCCCACGTTGCATCGGTTTCTCGAATACGACGCGCGCCTCGCGAACCGGATGCGCTGCCCCATCCGGACCGTCATTCTCTACCACGCGAGCATTGGGTCCGCGCCGAGCGAATTGAACATCGGCACGGCTCAATATCGCGTGGAAAACGTGTTTTTGGCCGAGGTCGACGGGGATGAGGCCCTGAACGAGGTTGAGCGACACCTGCGCGAAGGGCGCTGGGAAGCGCGTGATCGGCTGCGATTGGCCTTGGCGCTGAACATGCGCCTCGGAAATCCGCAGCAGGCGTTTGACCGCGTCTTGTCGCTCGTTGGGCAGGTTCAGGACGAAGAGGAGCGAGAGCTGGTTGTGAGTGCGCTTTTGACCCTTGGAGACCAAGCGCTGTCGGACGAAGAGCGAATTCGCTTGCGAAAGGAGTTGCGCAGGATGTACCGCCTCATCGATGAAATCTTTGAGGACGGCCGCAAAGAGGGCCGCTTAGAAGGATTTCAGGAAGGCCTGAAAGAAGGCTTGGAAAAAGGTATGGCACAAGGCTTGGAACAAGGCCTGGCGCAGGGCTTGGAAAAGGGCATCGCGCAAGGCTTGGAAAAGGGCATGGAGAAGGGAGTGGAACTGGGGACCGAACTGGGACTTCGCAAAGCGGCGCGCAATCTGCTCGCAGCGGGCATACCCTGCGACCTGGTCGAGCGAGCCACGGGCCTGCCGCGCGGGGTGATTGAAGACCTTCAGAGGCATATCGACACGGGGGCAGGGGGCTGAAGGTGCCGGCCAGCTGGGTTTCCACAAAGCTGGCCATGGGTTGCGCGCGGGCTCAAGCTCGTTCAAGCATGTCGGTCGGCCCGCTCGCGCCAGAGGGGGCGCGCCGCTTCACTTGTGGCGTGAAGCCGTCAGGCGCGCCCCTGGTACCCACTCCACGCGGACACCTTCGCGGCGCTTGCCTTGAGCGCCTTCACCGCGCGTTCGATGTCGGCCTCCTGCACGACCGACGTCATGGTGAGGCACGAGAGGACGAGATCCACCTTATTCTGCTGGTTAAAGACCGGCACGGCCACAGCTGAAATGCCTGGCCACAGCTCGCCATGAGACACGGCGTAGCCCTGCTCGCGCACTTGCTTCAGCTGGCCGACGTACGCCTCCTCGTCGATGGCGCTGTTGGGGGTGTACACCTTGAGCCCCTCGCGCAGCACTCGACGCCACGTGGACTCGTCGTCATACGCGAGAAAACAACGGCCAAACGCCGCGCCGTAGACCGGAAACTGTTGTCCCACGGACACCGCGATGCGCACGCCGTCGCCCGGCGGCTCGGCCGAACCGATGTAAATGACGCGATCGTCGCGCAGCCGCTTGACCAAGACGGCCGTCATGGCGGTCTCCGCGGCCACCTGGTGGAGCTCGGCCAAGGCGTGTGCGTACACGTCGTTCAAATCGGCCGCCCGGGCCCCGAGCGGGATGAGATAGGGGCCCAGGCTGTAGCGGCGCGACTGGGGATCGTACGACACGAAGTCCTCTCGCTCGAGCGTGCGCAACACCCGCAGGCAAGTCGTCTTATTGACCCCGAGCCGTTCGGCGATTTCGGTCAGCGTCGATTGCCGATATTTATGGCGGCTCAGCAGCTTCAACACGCGCGCCGCCAGCGCGACGGATGGCACTTGGTAGTCCAACGGACACCCTCATTCCGCGTAGTAGTATCGGACCGCCATCAGGCGAGCGGTTTGCGGAACGTCGCCGTACCCTGGACGACGCGGACGTCACCTGGCGCCTTTTGCGCCCACACGTCACACGTCACCACCTGATAGCCTTCTTCCTCTTTCACGTCTTGGACGACGCCGTCACAGGTGATGATATCACCCGGCCGCACCATGTCAACGAATCGCACCCCAAACGAGAGGAGATCGCCCTCTTCGCCGATCTCGTCCGTCAGCATCTGGGCCACAAAGCCCATGGTCAGCATGCCATGCGCGATCACGCCGCCAAGGCCGGCTTCCTTCGCGAACTCCTCGACGGTGTGAATGGGATTGAAATCTCCCGACGCCCCGGAGTACTTGACGAGCTGAATTTTCGTCACGGGCGGCTTGACGAGCGCCGTCAGGTGGTTACCCGGCTGGTAACGCTTTGCCGTCACTTCGCTCCGCCCCCTTCCGGCCGGTAGATCACCGTGGATTTGGCCTCCTGGACGAGATCGCCCGCCTCGTTCTCCACCTTGTACGTGAAGACGAGCAGGATCATGCGGCCGAGCTTGCCAGACCGCTCCTTCACGTCCGTCAGCGCGAAGCTCGCGTAGAGCACATCGCCCGCGAGGATGGGCTTGTGGTACTTGTACGACATCTCCCCGTGAATCAGGCCCTCGGTGGGCATCTCCAGGCCGGGAATGGTGCCGTAGTCGAAGGTGCGACTGAACGTGGGCGGAGCCACCAGGCGGCCGTACCGGCTCTTTGCCGCATACGCTTCGTCGTGATAGAGGGGATTGGGGTCGCCAATCGCGTCCGCAAACTTGCGAATGGCGCCCTTCTCCACCTCGTTTTTGACCGGCTTCGACCAAACGCCGAGCAATCGCTCAAAGTCCGCGAGTTCCATGATTCATCTCCTCCGCCAACGCTCAGTACAACGACACGAGCTGGCCTTGATCGTACTGCTCGCGCAGCGTCTTCTTCGAGAACTTGCCGACGCTCGTCTTCGGAATCTCTTCGACGAACACGTAGTCGTCGGGCAGCCACCACTTGGCCACGAGCTTCGACAGGTGGGCCTGCAGGTCGTCCTTCGTGACCTTGCCCCGGTACTCCTCGCGCAGCACCACGCACGCGAGCGGGCGCTCCTGCCACTTCTCGTGGGGGATGGCGATCACGGCCGCCTCCATCACGGCGGGATGCGCCATCAGGGCGTTCTCGAGGTCGACCGAGGAGATCCACTCGCCGCCCGACTTGACGAGGTCCTTGACGCGATCGACGATCTGCAGATAGCCGTTCTCGTCGAGCGTCGCGATGTCGCCCGTGCGGAACCAGCCGTCGGGCGTGAACGACTCCTTCGTCTTCTCAGGATCTTTGTAATAGCCGTCGATGATCCACGGCCCCTTGAGCAAGAGCTCGCCCATCTCTTTGCCGTCGTGAGCGACCTCTTCGCCCTTCTCGTTGACGATCTTCATCTCGAGGCCCGGCAGGATGAGCCCCGTCTTGGCGCGCAGGCGATACTTCTCCTCGTCCGGGAGGTTTTTCAGGTTCGTCTTCGGGAAGGAGACAAACGTCACCGGGCTCGTCTCCGTCTGGCCGTAGCCCTGATACAGCTTCACGCCGAGCTCCTTCTCGTACGCCTCGCTGAGCGCGGCGGGAAGGGCCGATCCGCCCGACATGAAGAAGCGGACGCAGGAGAAGTCGTACTCGCCCGGGTGCTGGCGGACGTGGTTGAGGATGCCCATCCAAATGGTCGGAACACCCGCCGAATACGTCACGCGCTCCTGATGGATGAGGTCCGCGAGATCTTTCGCGGTCGGCCGCGGGCCCGGATACACCTGTTTCGCGCCGATCCAGGTATCTGCGTACGGGCGTCCCCAAGCGTTCACGTGGAACATCGGCACGACGGGCATGGTCACATCCGCTTCGCGCGTGCCGAGTTCGTCCACGAGCACCGTCAGACAGTGGAGGTAAAGCCCGCGGTGCGAGTAGACGACGCCTTTCGGATTGCCCGTGGTGGCCGAGGTGTAGCTGATGAGCGCCGGCGTGTTTTCGTCAAACGTCGGGAAGTCGAAGTGCGGATCGCCCTGGCGAATCAGTTCCTCGTAGTGATATACATTCGGAAGCTTGGTCTCCGGCAACTGTTCGTTGTCCGTCATGACGACGTACGCCTGCACCGTGGTGAGCTTCGGCGCCACCGCCTCAATGAGCGGCAGGAGGTCCTCGTCGACAAACAGCACCTTGTCCTCGGCGTGGTTGATGACGTAGGCGATTTGCTCCGGAAACAGGCGAATGTTGACCGTGTGCAACACGCGCTGCGAGCACGGCACGGCGTAGTAGAGTTCCAAATGCCGGTGGTGGTTCCACGCGAACGATCCGACGTGTTCAAGCGCTTTCACGCCGAGCACGCGATCGAGCGCGTTCGCGAGCCGGCAGACGCGATCGTACAAGTCCCGGTACGTGTAGCGAAACACGCCGTTGTAGCCGCGCGACACAATCTCCTTCTCCGGGAAGATGGTCTTGGCCCGGTACAGCGGCGACTTGAGCAAAAGCGGGTAGTTCATCATCGCCATCGACTCCCTTCGCGGGTCTCGTTCTCTTTGGGCCGAGGCCGCTTATCGCGGCCGCTCGTCCCCCTGTGCCAATTCGAGCCGCGCCACCTGGCGCTTGTGGACCTCGTCCGGGCCATCGGCGATGCGGATGACGCGCGCCTGCGTCCACATGTAAGCGAGCGGCGTGTCCTGGCTGACGCCCGCCGCGCCAAACGCCTGAATGGCGCGATCGATCACGCGCTGCGCCACGTTGGGCGCCACGACCTTGATCATCGCGATCTCCTTTTGCGCCGCCTTGTTGCCGACGGTGTCCATCATGTACGCGGCTTTGAACACGAGCAGCCGCGCCTGTTCGATCTCCATGCGCGATTCGGCGATCCACTCGCGAATGACGCCCTGCTCGGCCAGAGGCCGACCAAACGCGACCCGGTCCTTGACGCGCTCCACCATGAGCTCGAGCGCGCGCTCGGCCATGCCGATCTGCCGCATGCAGTGGTGGATCCGCCCGGGCCCCAGACGTCCTTGCGCGATGGCGAATCCCTTGCCCTCGCCCCAGATGAGGTTTTCCTTCGGCACGCGGACGTTGTCGAACACGATCTCGGCGTGCCCGTGCGGCGCGTCGTCGTAGCCAAACACGTTCAGCGTGCGCACGATTTTCACGCCTGGCGCATCGAGAGGCACGATGATCATGGACTGCTGCTCGTGCCGCGGCGCGTCGGGGTTCGTCTTGCCCATCACGATGGCGAACTTGCAGCGCGGATCGCCAGCGCCGGACGACCACCACTTGTGTGCGTTGACCACGTACTCGTCGCCGTCCCGCACAATGCTCGCGGAGATGTTGGTGGCATCGGAGGACGCCACCTCCGGCTCGGTCATCGAGAAGCAGGACCGGATCTCGCCGGCGAGGAGCGGCTTCAGCCACTTTTCCTTCTGCTCGGGCGAGCCGTAGCGGACGAGCACCTCCATGTTGCCCGTGTCGGGCGCGTTGCAGTTGAACACCTCGGGCGCGATGGGCGAGCGGCCCATCACCTCGGCGAGCGGCGCGTACTCGAGGTTGGTGAGCCCCGCGCCGTACTCGCTGTCCGGAAGGAACAGGTTCCACAGCCCCGCTGCCTTGGCCTTCGCCTTCATCTCCTCCATGATGGGGGGGACCATCCAGCGGTTCGGTTGCGACGCGAGCTGCTCGTAGTACGTGCGCTCGCCCGGGTAGACGACTTCTTCCATGAACTGCTCGAGCTTGCGCTTCAGCGCCACCACTTTCTCGGAGTACGAGAAGTCCACACGCATCTCTCCTTCACGCCGAAGCGGTCATCACATCGCCGTCGTGCCGCCGTCGACGGCCAACACCTGACCCGTCACGTAATCGGACGCCGCAGAGGCAAAGAACAGGGCCGCACCCTTCAGGTCGTGCTCGCCGCCATACCGGCCAAGGGGCGTGCGGAGTTGAATCAGGTTACCCCCGCGCTCCAACACGACCTTCGTCATCTTGGTCGGGAAAAAGCCGGGCGCGATGGCGTTCACATAGATGCGATAGCGCGCCCATTTCACGGCGAGATCGCGCGTCATGGCGATGAGGCCGCCTTTCGAGGCCGCGTAGCCCACCGCGTCGAGCACCTCCGGCGGCGATCCGCGAAGCCCCGCGACCGATGCGATGTTGACGATCTTGCCGCCGCCCTGGTCCTTCATGTGCCGCGCGACGCGCTGCGACATCAGGAACGCGCCCGTCAGATTGGTCTGGATGACCTTCATCCAGGCGTCGTACGGCATGTCGAGCGCGGGCGCCCCCCACGACGTGCCGGAGTTGTTGACCAGGATGTCGATCCGGCCGAACCGAGCGGCCACCTCGTCGACGAGCGCCTGAATGGACGCTTCATCGGTCACGTCGAGCGGAAGCGCCACCGCCTCCCCGCCCGCCTCGCAGATCTCCCGCGCCACGTCCTCGCAATTCTCGACGCGCCTGGAGCAGAGGACGACGCGCGCGCCAGCCTCCGCATAGGCCTCGGCAATCTGTTGGCCAAGCCCGCGGCCACCGCCCGTGACAATGGCCACCTTTTCGTCGAGCCGGAACAAGTCAAACACGCCCATGCGCGAGCCTCCTCCTCGAAATTCGCACGGCCGAACGCGCTTTACGGGCGCGATCGGCCCTTTGCCTCAGCGATGGCGACATCCGTCGATGTAGATGACCTGGCCGGACACATAGGCGGAGTCGTCGCTCGCGAAGAACGCGATGACGTTCGCCACATCCTCCGGCTTGCCCGTGCGGCGCAGGGCAATCTGCTGGGAAGCGGCCTGCTTGAACGCCTCATAGTCCACGCCCACGCGCTCCGCCGTCGCCCGTGTCATGTCCGTCTCGATGAAGCCCGGCGCCACCGCATTCACGCGGATGCCGAAAGGCCCGAGCTCGATGGCGAGCGTGCGCGTGAACCCTTGAATGCCGGCCTTCGCAGCGGCGTAGTTGGCCTGGCCTCGGTTGCCGAGCGCGGACGTGCTCGAGAGGTTGATGATCTTGCCAGACTTCTGCTGCACCATGTATTTCTGCGCCGCGCGGCTGCACAGGAACGCGCCCTTCAGATGCACGTTCATGACCGTATCCCAATCGTCTTCCGTCATCTTGAAGAGCAGGTTGTCGCGGATGACGCCCGCGTTGTTGACGAGAATGTCGAGCCGTCCCCACTTTTGCACCACCGACTCGATGGCGCGCTCCACGTCGTCCGCCTTCGTCACGTCACAGCCCACGCCCACGGCCTCGCCCCCCGCTTGGCGAATAGCCTCGACCGTGTCCTTCGTCAGTTCCTCTCGAATATCAAACACCGCCACCTTCGCGCCATCGGCGGCCAGGCGCTTCGCCGTCGCCGCACCAATGCCGCGGGCTGCACCCGTCACAATGGCAACTTGTCCATCCAACTTCCCCATGTCACATGCTCCTCTCCACGTCTTGGCAACCCCCGCGTAAGCGCTACCACGCGCCCGCAGGAAGAGCTCACCAATCTTCGGAATAGAACCAACGTTCAGTCGTTCCGCACAACCTCATCCTATCACAGCAGGTCTGCGCTTTGCTACGATTTTTTCATAGGTGAAATAGAATTTCGGCCGTGCGATCACGCATCTGCCTTCGTGCGCTCGTACTCCTTGTGCAACTGCGCCGCGATGATGTTCTTCTGGATTTCCGACGTCCCCTCGTAAATCCGGGTGATCCGCGCATCGCGGTAAAACCGCTCGATGGGATACTCCGCGATGAATCCGAGGCCTCCGTGGATCTGCACCGCCTTATCGGCCACGCGGTTATACACTTCCGAGCCATAGAGCTTCAGCATCGCGGCCTCCTTGATGACGTTCATCTTCTGATCCGTCATCCAAGCCACCCGATAGACAAAGGTGCGCAACAGCTCAATTTCAAGCGCCATCTCGGCGAGATAGTGTTGAATGATCTGCTGCTCGAAGATGGGCTTCCCAAACTGCACGCGCTCGTGGGCAAACGCGAGCGATTTCTCAAGCAGGTACTCGCATGACCCAAGGCACCGCGCCGCGAGTCCAGCCCGGCCGTTGGCCAGAATCTTTAGCGCGTTCACGTAGCCCTCGCCTTCGCGGCCCAGGACGTTTTCCTCCGGCACCTCCATGTCCTCGAAGAAAATCTGCGCGGTGTGCGAGCCGTGCAGCCCCATCTTCTTCTCGACGTGACCCACGCGGAACCCGGGGAAGTCGCGTTGGACAATGAACGAGGTGATGCCCTTCGGCCCCTTGGACGGATCCGTGACCGCCATCACCGTGAACACGTGCGCATACGGCGCGTTGGTGATGTAAATTTTCTGCCCGTTCACAATGTAGCGGTCGCCCTTCTTGACGGCCGTCGTCTTGATGGCAGCCGCGTTCGATCCGGCCTGCGGCTCGGTCAAGGCAAACGCGCCGATCCACTCGCCGGTGGCCATGCGCGGCAGGTACTTTTCCTTCTGGGCCTTGGTGCCAAACTCAACGATGCCGACGGAGCCAATGCCGTTGTGCGCGCCAATGATGGTGGTGTACCCATTGATGGTCTTGCCGAGCTCTTCGTAAATCGCGCACTTTCCGAGCATATCCAGGCCGATTCCGCCGTACTCTTCAGGGATGCTGAGCCCAAACAGGCCGAGTTCCTTCGACTTGTCCAGAATGTGATCCGGCACACGATCCTCTTCCTCAATCTGCATGGCGAGCGGTTCGACCTCGTGCTCCACGAAGTCGCGAATCGTCCGCCGCATCTCCTCAAGCTCCGATGGCAGCGTAAAATCCACGCGACTCACCCCCGTTGTTTACGAATATGAAATCCGAGTTCAAATGAGAACTACACATCTCATGATAGCGGTTTCTGGGGAGAGGCGCAATGGCAAGAAGCGCAGGAGGAGGCGCGTGGCGACAGAAGGCGGCGGGTGAGCACGAGGGTTTGTAAGAGAAGGCGGGGCCGCGCCGGTAACGCGCGGCCCCGAGTGCTTATGCGGTTGCATTCCCGGTTGCATTCCCGGTTGCATTCCCGGTTGCATTCCCGGTTGCATTCCCGGTTGCATTCCCGGTTGCATTCCCGGTTGCATTCCCGGTTGCATTCCCGGTTGCATTCCCGGTTGCATTCCCGGTTGCATTCCCGGTTGCATTCCCGGTCGTATTCCCGGTCGTATTCCCGGTCGTATTCCCGGTCGTATTCCCGGTCGTATTCCCGGTCGTATTCCCGGTCGTATTCCCGGTCGTATTCCCGGTCGTCGTGGAGCCTGTCCCGCCACTTGCCGCAGTGGGCCAATTGGACAAGTTCAAGCCCTGCGGCAAGGTCGGCACGAGAGTTTGATAGTGATACACATCGTCCCCCGAGACTTGGATATCGATCTCGCTTAAGGGAAGATGCGTCGAACCAAAGGTACTCGCTAGGTCCGCAGCCATAAGGGGCACGGAGTAGAGAATTTTCATCTCCGCGATGCGTGGCGCCCCAGACGAGTTGTCGATGGTCAACGTGATGTCACCCGTGGCATGAAGCAGCGCTTTGCTCGGGTCTCCCTTTCCGAGTCCGAGCTCGGAAATCAGCTGAAGCATGGCAGCGGGATTGATTTGTGAACGAAACACGTCGAAGCTGCCCTGGCGCCCGGCCCAAGTCACATGCGTCAAGATGCCCGAGGCGAGCGACATGACCTGACTGTCCGCGAACTTTGACTGAATAATCTTCCAGCCCGATCCGTCCTGCTGCTCGTAAAACGCGCCATCGTCATTCACGACCTGAACCGTGTGGCGGCCCGCCATCGACGAGACGTTCTCCTGGACCACCGCGTATGTGTGCGATCCGACGTGCATCTGCTGCGCAGACAGGGTCAGTTGCATGCTCATGGACTGCAAGAGCTGATTGAGCTCGGCTTCGGCAGATGCCTTCTGTGCCGATGAACTCCATTTTGTTTTGTACATCTCCGCCATGTTCTCTTGCAACTGAATATATGGTGCTTTCGCGCTGTTCGTCATCGCCCGCAAGAGCTCGGCGCGCTTATCTGCAGGCAGAGACCAGGAGCCAGGGATCTCCGCCAGCGTGCGCAAAAGACTCTTCAGTCCTGCAATGAGGTGCGCCGCATCCGCCGTCGTGAGAACGCCCTGTTGAGAGAGGAGACCCTGAGATTTTGCCCATTGGAACGGCGAGGTGGCTCCCAAATCCATGTGATACACCGCTACAGTCATCTCAGCCGCCTGCGCAGCCGTCAACGCATCGCGGGCGCCAAACGTCCGCTTGGCATCCGGCTTGACGACTCCCAGTTCCAAAGCCTTGTGCACGTAGCCCCAGAGCGGAGACCCGGTCGGCACGTCCGCGTAGGGCGACCTGCCCGTCGCATCCGGTTTGACGGAAGCCGCTTGCAACAAGGCTTCCACAAACGCCCCCTTGGTCTCCACCGAAGAAGCTTCAAGCTTTGTCGGCGCAGCCGCCGCCGACGCGACGGCAAGCGCGCACAGCGCTCCCCCCAATAGTGTTTTTCTCACCATCGGAACCCCCTTTGTCGAATTTGCTGGCCTTTTCACCACATTCTAGCATATTTCTGACGGGGATTGGAAGAATCTTTTTCGAGTTCCTTTCCTCCCGTAGGTGACGCATCGTTCAGGCGCCGCCCGTGACCTCCAAGCACACCCTATTTGCACATAGAGCGGGCGATCGCGCCGGGAATGTCCGGCGGATCGCCCGCTCCCATGGAAGACCATGCGCCACATGGTCCGCACCCTCCGTCAGCTCGCCACCTCTCGCGTCACGCGCTGGATGATGGCGTCCGGCAGGCGGTAAACCACGCCGGACGGATCGGCGTGCACGGCGTCGACCATCTTCCCGAGCTGGCGCTTGTCAAGTTGATACTCGGCGAACGTGGCGGGCAGGCCCACTTGGGCGCGCAAGTCGCGGACACGGGCGATAAACGCCTCGAGGGCCGCGTCGGGATCGGCCGGCGCTTCCATGCCGATGGCGGCCATGAACTCGCGGATGCGGGGGCGGTAGAACGCGGGCATGGCGGCCATCACGTTGGGAAGCAGGACGGCGTTCGCAAGACCGTGCGGGATCCCGAATTTGGCCCCGAAGGCATGCGCCATGTTGTGCACGGGAATGGCATTCAGGGCGAGGCTAAAGCTCGTGATGGCCATGGTGCTCGCCATGAGCATGTTGGCGCGCGCGGTGAGGTCCTGCCCGTTGGCGACGGCCTTGGGCAGATTGTCGAAGATCATGCGGGCCGACTGGATGGCGTAGGCGTCGGTGAACGGATTGGCCTGCGGCGAAAAGTACCCTTCGACGGCGTGTGTGAGCGCATCAAAGCCCGTGAAGGCGGTGATGCTCGGCGGCAGGCCGACCGTCAGCTCGGGATCGAGAATCGCGATGTCGGCGTTGATGAACGGGTTGATGAGGTTCACCTTCACGCCGAGATCGTCGTGGAACACCACGGCGATGGGCGAAGCCTCGGCACCGGTTCCGGCCGTGGTGGGCAGCGCCACGTGCGGGATGAAGATGGGCTGCGCCTCCGGCCACATCTCGAGCACATTGCCGATGAGGGCCGGGCGAATGTCGGTGAGCCCGCGGCTGACCATCCACTTGATGCCCTTCACCGTGTCGAGCACGCTGCCGCCGCCGAGGGCGATGAGGCTGTCCGCGGCGCACTCGCGGTACGCGCGCGCGGCCTCGTTGATGATGTGCGCTTTCGCGTCCTGCTCCACGCGATCGAACACGCCCGCAATGGCGACGGAGGTGGGCACCAAATCAAACAGTTCGAGGATCTTGTCCAAAAGGCCCGCCCGCACGAGGCCTGGATCGGTCACGATGAAGGCTCGCTTGCCGCCGAGCCCGCGCACCGTTTCAGGCAAGAAGACGCGCGAACCGACGCCGTTTGTGATGGTCGTGCGCGCCATGAACTGAAAGCCGGATCGAATGTACGGCATGTGCGTCATCCCCTCGCAGAAGTCGATCGCGTCACGCGTTGCCGGGCAACACGATGGAATACCAGTGGCGGTTGTCGAGTTCGTGCACAAACGACGCGTGCACGTGCTTGAGCTGGGTGTATTCGTCGAGCGCATACGGCCCGATCTCGCGCCCGAACCCGCTCATCTTGTAGCCGCCAAACGGCGCGTCGCTGCGGAACATGTGCCAGTCGTTCACCCAGATGGTCCCGGCTCGAATCTCGCGGGCGATGCGATAGGCCTGGTTGAGATCACGCGTCCATACACCGCCGGCGAGGCCGTACACGGTGTCGTTGGCGAGCCGAACCGCCTCGTCGACGTCCTTCGCCTTCATCACCGCGAGGACGGGCCCGAAGATCTCCTCCTGCGCAATCTTCATGCGGTTATCGACATCGGCGAAGATGGTCGGCTGGATGAAGTAGCCGGCGTCGAGGCCCGCCCCGGTGGCGCGCTCGCCTCCGCAGACCAGGCGCGCGCCCTCGGCCTTGCCGGCCTCGATGTACCCGAGGATGGTCTGCATCTGCGACGCCGAAATGATGGGCCCCATGCCCACGCTCTCGTCGAGCGGATTGCCAAGCTTGATGCGCGAAGCCATGTCGGCCAGGCGCTCGACGACTTCGTCGTAGATGTCCTCGTGCACGATGACGCGCGTGCCGCATTCGCAGACCTGCCCGGCGTGCAGGAAGACGCCAAAGAGAATGCCTGGGATGGCGAGGTCCAGGTCCGCATCCGGCAGGACGATGGCCGGCGACTTGCCGCCGAGCTCCAGCGTCACGCGCTTTACGCCCTGGGCGGCGAGCTGCATGATCCGCTTGCCCACCTCGGTCGACCCAGTGAAGGCGATTTTGTCGACCTCGGGGTGTTGGACAAGCGCCTCGCCGACGGACGATCCCGGCCCTGTGACGACATTGAACACGCCACTCGGCAGCCCCGCCTTCGCCGCCAGCTCGGCGAGTTTCAGCGTCGAAAGCGGCGTGTTGGATGCCGGCTTCAGCACAATGGAGTTGCCCATCGCAAGCGCCGGCGCGAGCTTCCACATGGCGAGGATGAGCGGATAGTTCCACGCCGTGATCCCGGCACAAACCCCGACCGGCTCCCGCCAGACCTGGTTGTGGCTCGGCTGTGGGAACGGCCGCAGAGGAAGCGTCTTCGCGTATTCATACTCCTGCGCAAAGCGCGCCGTCTGCTGCAAAAGGTCGACAATCAGGAGCAAGTCGGCGTTCGCGACGCGCCGCACCGTCGCGCCGGACGTCAGAATCTCGAGGAACGCAATTTCCTGTGCATGCGCGACGATCTCGTCCGCGAAACGAAGCAGTACCTGGGCGCGCTCGTGCGGCTTGGCGCGCGACCACTCGCCGGACTCAAAGGCGCGGCGAGCACTTCGCACGGCGCGATCGACGTCCCGCGCATCCGACTTGGCCACGCGCGCGCACGGCTGACCCGTGGCCGGATTCACCACCTCGAACATCTCGCCGCTTTCCGCAGGCGTGTACTTCCCGTCAATGAACATCCCGTACTCTGGCAGCTTCACACCTGTCATGACCACCTGGACTCCACCTCCGGCTCGCCCGGCGCCTCCGCACGCCCGTGGGCCACATGCGCTTCCATCAGCGCGCGCAGGGACCGAACCTCTTGTTTCAGCGCTTCCAGCTCAGCGCGAATGCGGGCCATCTCGGCCTGCTCCGCCTGTGCCTTCTTCTGCCGCTCCATCCGCGCCTGCATGAACCACTTGAACAGAATCTGATTGGAATAGTCCTTGGCGATCATGTCGCGCAACGCGTCTTCAAGGGTCTCGCGCTTGCCTTTTGGGCCGTGATCGCGCCCGTACAAAAGGTGCTTCTCGAGGATCTTCGGAATCTCCGGGTTGTTCGGCCCGCCTGACTGGCGGTAGAACGCCTCGATGCGCCGCTCCATCGTCAGCCGCTCCTGCGCGTCGCGCGCGGCGCCATCCTGCCCATCGGCCGGCGCGGCGATGGCGCGTTTGGATTGAAACTGCACCGCCATACACATCCCTCCGCAAACGCTCAGATTCGTTTCTTAGACCGAACCGTGCTCCAGAGCGCCGAGATCCCCAGCGCCACGCTCGCGGCCACGGCGCCCCAGCCGAGATCGACAATGCCCCCGCGCGCCACCGGCCGCGTATCCGCAAAGGCCAACAACAGCGCGCCGCCGAGGAAAAACGTCCCGGACATCAGGGCCAAGAGCAGCTTGTTGACGACTCGGTGCACGGTGCGAACGGCCTGATGGGACAGCTGGGCGTCCAGATTGACGCGAAAGTCGTTCCATTCGAAGTGCTCGAGGATCTTGTTGAGCCGCCTCGGCAAGGTCGCGGTCAGCTTGGCGAATTCCGCTGCGAAGCTGGCATTGGTGTGGTAATTGAAGCGGCGCATCATCCAGCGCCTGAGGATCTGCACATCGGCGATCTCGACCAGCTGGTGGTACGAGATCTCGGGGCAAAGCCAGCGCGCAGTGCCCTCGGCTGCCGAGAAGCCCTTGGTCCATAGGGCCAGGCCGTTCGGGATGCGGCAGTAGTTTTTGGCCGCGATGACAATGGTGCTGAGCAACAGATTGCCCCAGTTGTACACGCTCGCCTGTGTGCTGTTGGTGTAGTGAATCAAGAGGGACCGAAGCTGGTCGCGCAACCTCACCAGGTCGGTGTAACGCGTGGGCTCGTAGATGTCGAGCAACGCCTCGATGGCATCCTCCTGCTGATTGACGCGCACGTGCATCAGCATGCGGAAGATGGCCTCTGTATGCGCCGCGTCCATGCGCCCGACGAGCCCCCAGTCGAGGATGGCGATGCGCTTGGTCTTTTTGTCGACCATGAGGTTCGAGGCGTGCGGATCCGCGTGATAATTGCCCTCCACAAACGCTTTCACGTAGTAGTGCGCGAGGTCCGTCATGCGCTCGAGGCGCTCCTCAAACGTGTAGAAGTCCACGGGGAAATCCTTGAGATTCCACCCGTCGATGAACTCCATGACCAAGACACGCGGAGTGACGTGATACACCTCGGGGATGTAGAGGGTCTCGAACTCCTCCACCATGCTGCGCTGCTCTTCCATGATCTCGGCTTCGCGCCGGAGATCGAGCTCGTTCATCGTGCTGCTGTAGTAGTCCTCAATGATGCCATGCAAGTCAATGGAGACTTCGAGTTGTGGCGGGAGCAGCTTCTGAATGCGGCGCACGAGTTTGCGCACGTTGCCGATGTCCACCTGGAAGAGCTTGTCGACCAGGGGGCGGACAATTTTTACGGCCGCCATCCGTCCATCCGCCAGCTGAGCGCGATACACCTGTGCGAGGGAGGCGGAGCCCAGCGGATTCGGATCAATCCAGCGGAACACTTCCGTCCAGTTGGGAATCTCCTCTTCCAAGACGGCCATCATATAGTGAAACGGGAGCGGGGGCACGCTATCGAGCAGATAGGCCAGCTCCGCCGTCACCGCTTCGGGCAAAAGCTCCTGGCGCGTCATGATGACCTGCCCCAACTTGATAAACGTTGGGCCTAACTCCTCAAACGCAGCCCTGAGCCGTTGGCCAAGCAGGCGCTGCTTCGCTTCCTCGTCCCGGCTGCGATCCCGGAGCACGTGCAGCACGCCATGCTTTACAAGCGCTTTCACCACGTCGCGTTGACGCCTGCTCGGCGTGATTTTGCGGCGTTCTCGCTCAATGAGCCGACGCGCCTTGGCCAGCTCATTCCTCTCTTCCACATCTAACGCTACCGCCATAGGCTCACCCCCTGCATGTCGCCATGGCTCCCGCGCGAATCCCTCTCGCACCGGAAACACCTTCGTGCTCTGCGACCCGCGTTTTCTTGGAGTATACAATCCGAAATCGTCTGTCTATATCCCGAGAAACGGGGGAATTCTCAGCCTTCCCCCCAACTTGAGGGGGCCCTCATGCCATGAAGGGCGGAGACGGGCCACCTAGAAAACGCGTGTGGACGATGTAGCGCAGCGGCGCGAACCCAAAATAGTCGAAGGGCCAGCAAGTCTGGAGGGTCAGCGTGTCTAGGCGCGTCTGCCGCTCGACCGCGGTGTCGGTCGGCGGCACGATTTGCGTCCAGGTCACCCGGTACGAGAAGGTGCCATAAGGCGACTCGAACTCGACGAGATCGCCCGCGCGGAGGAGGCGAAGAACGCGGAACACCGTGTCGCGGTGGCCCGCCACGTACACATTGCCCGGCTGGCCGGGAAGGGCTGAAGCCGGATCGTGCCCAGCGCCAAGGGCGAGATCGGCCCAGGAGTCCCCCTGCACCACCGGTACGCGCACGTGCTGCGCGGGAAAGACGAGCTCGCCGATCTTCTCGCCATCTTTGGGCAAAGGTAGCCACAGGGGTGGAGACGCGCCTGCAGGTCTCGTGGTCGGCGGCGTATAGATAGGAAGCGGCCTGTCATTGACCCAAACCGTCTCCCAAAGGTACGCCCAGCCTGCATCGGCTGCGATGGCTGCACCGGCGACTGCGAGGGCCAAAGGGACGGCCCGCGCCAGGAGGGCGAGCCGTCGCTTCGCGCGCGTCACCATGGATTACACCAGCCAGCGCCGCGTCAGCCGCCAGACCGGCACCGTAGCTCCGCCGCCGACGGCGAAGAGCAAGAGCCCCAGCGCGATCCAGAGCGGCAACCGGGTGGATGTCTGCGGAAGAAGCCCCGACGGCTGCTGCGGGAGGCGCGCCGACACGATGATGTGCCCGGGACCCGTGGTGCCCGTGCTGCCCGTGCTGCCCGTGCTGCCCGTGCTGCCCGTGCTGCCCGCGCTACCCGTGCCACCTGTGCCACCTGTGCCACCTGTGCCACCTGTGCCACCTGTGCCACCTGTGCCACCTGTGCCACCTGTGCCACCTGTGCCACCTGTGCCACCTGTGCTGCTACCCGCGCCCCCAAACGCGTTCACGGCGATCCCGCCAAGCGAGCCCGTAGCCGACACGCTGCCACCCGACGACCCCAGGTTCACTCCGGCGCCTACCGCGCCGCTCCCGCTCGCGCTGCCGCCCGAGGATCCCAGGTTCACCCCGGCGCCCGCCGCGCCGCTCCCGCTCGCGCTGCCACCCGACGACCCCAGGTTCACCCCGGCGCCCACCGCGCCGCTCCCGCTCGCGCTGCCACCCGACGACCCCAGGTTCACCCCGGCGCCCACCGCGCCGCTCCCGCTCGCGCTGCCACCCGACGACCCCAGGTTCACCCCGGCGCCCACCGCGCCGCTCCCGCTCGCGCTGCCACCCGACGACCCCAGGTTCACCCCGGCGCCCACCGCGCCGCTCCCGCTCGCGCTGCCACCCGACGACCCCAGGTTCACCCCGGCGCCCACCGCGCCGCTCCCACTCGCGCTGCCGCCCGACGACAGCACATTCAGCGAGGTCCCCAAGAGCCCCTTGTCACTTGTCGCCTGGCCGCCAGACGACAGTGCATTCACGGCGATCCCGACGGGACTCGTCGACGACGACGTGCCTCCCGACGAGAGCGCGTTCAGCGAGATCCCTACTGGGCCTGACGCCTGAGCCTGGCCTCCCGAGGCGAGCAGGCTGAGGTCGATCGACACCGCCTGCGGAGACGAACCCGTCGCACCGCTGCCGACCGAGCTGCCCGTGCCGCTGCTGGCCGAGGTGCCGCTGGTCGCGGATCCGGTCGAGGCCGAGCCCGCTGCGCCCGATCCCGTCGTCCCCGATCCCGTCGCCCCGGACCCCGACGACGATTGCGAAGAAGTTTCGTGACTCGAACCAAGGGAGATCCCAACGCTCAGAAGTCCGCCCGTTCCAGGTGTGGAACTGTCGGACGAAGACGGCAGCAAATTGAGATGGACGCCCAACCCATCACTTCCGCCGACGTTGAGATTGAGACCTAGGAGCCCGCCCTGCGAGCCTCCTGAAGATTGTGTGGCGGCAAACGCCGTGTGTCCCCCAACACCCAGCACCGCCGCACCCATGGCCGTTCCAAGCGCCACTTGCCACGCCTTTTTCATAGCCACCCTTCCTCTCTTTTTGAAAATCGGAGAATCCAGAGGATTCCCACACTTGTGGAGGTAAGGGACATGGTACGCCGACCTGGTCCCGGTTTGCACCCCTCGTTCCTTGCAAGTTACATCCCTGAAACAAGGGAGCGGCTGTTCTCACAGCCGCTCAATCACCGTACCGGTTGCCATGCCAAATCCGATGCACATCAGCTGCAGGCCGTAACGCCCGCCCGTGTCTTCCAGCTCGTGCAGGAGCGTCGTCATGATGCGCGCGCCGCTTGCGCCGAGCGGATGGCCCAGCGCAATCGCGCCGCCGCGCGGATTGACCTTGGTCATATCGGGCTCAATCTCTCGCTTCCACGCGAGCACCACCGACGCGAATGCCTCGTTGATCTCAATGACGTCCATGTCCTCCAGCTTGAGCCCGGCGCGATCGAGCGCCTTCCTTGTCGCGGGGATCACGCCCGTCAACATGATGACCGGGTCGACGCCCACGACCACGCGCGACAGGATGCGCGCCCGCGGTCTCAGGCCGAGCTTCTCCGCCTTTTCGCCCGACATCAGGAGCACGGCCGCCGCGCCGTCAGAGATCTGGCTCGCGTTCCCCGCCGTCACGCGCCCGTCCGGGCGAAACGACGGCTTGAGCCCAGCCAACTTCTCCAGCGACGTGTCCCGCCGGATGCCCTCGTCTTGCGCCACCGTCACCTTCTCGGGCCCCACATTCGCCACCGGCACCCGCTCTCGGTCGAACAGGCCCGCATCCTCCGCCTTCGCCGCCTTCTGGTGGCTCTCAAGCGAAAACTGATCCATCTCCTCGCGGCTGATCTTCCACTTGTCGGCGATCATCTCCGCGGAGAAGCCCTGCGGGACGATTTGAAATCGCTTGGTGAGCGCCGTCGAGAATTTGCCAAGATCCGTCCCCATCGGAACGCGGCTCATGCTCTCGACGCCGCATGCGATGGCCACGTCCATGTCCCCCGCGAGAATCGCCTGCGCCGCGTTGTGAATCGCCTGCTGGCTCGATCCGCACATGCGATTCAGCGAGAACGAAGGCACCTCCACCGGCAGACCCGCCGCCAAGACCGCCATGCGCCCAATGTTGCCGCCTTGTTCGCCGATCATCGTGACGCAGCCCGTCACCACGTCCTCGATTTCCATCGGGTCGAGCCCGTTTCGCTCCACCAAGGCCTTCAGCAGGGGTGCGAGAAGATCGACCGGATGGACGGACGACAAGCTCCCGTTCTTGCGGCCAATGGGCGTCCGGATGGCATCGACAATTACCACTTCGCGCTGCACGCGCGCACCTCCTCTGGTCGTCTGACCCTATTCGTCATCCGGTCAGAACGTGAACAGGTCGATCCCGCCGCAAACCGGCAGCCCGACACCCGTGATATACTTCGCCTTGTCCGAACACAGGAATACGATGGCGTTGGCCACGTCTTCGGGATCCCCGGGCTTGCGGAACGCGGTCCGTTGGATCATCCGTTCGTTCATCTGTTTGTTGCCCATCTTGAACGCCTCCGTGTTGATGATGCCCGGCACGATGGCGTTCACCGTGATCCCGTGCCTTGCCCCTTCGAGCGCCATGCTCTTGGTGAAGCTCAAGATCCCGCCTTTGGTGACCGCGTAGCTCGCCTGGCCGAATCCGCCCTGAATGCCGACAATGGACGACATGTTGATGATGCGGCCCCATCCCTGCTCCTTCATGTACGGCCAGACAGCCTTCGTGCAGTTGTAGGTCCCCGTGAGATTCACGCGCAAGTCGCGCTCCCAGAGATCGTCGCGCTGGTTCTCGATCTGCGAGACGTGATCGAGCGTGCCCGCGTTGTTGACCAGGATGTCGATCCGGCCAAACTCCTCCTTGATGCGCGCCAACACGTCGCGGACCTGGTCCCTGTCCGTGACATCCATCTTGATGGCAAACGACCTCCGGCCCATCTGCCGGATCTCTTCCGCCGTCTTTTCGGCATAGACCACCTTGGTGCTCTGCATCACCTGCGCGAGCGGGCCGTACTGTTTGGCCGCCTGCGCGCTTGACTCGTCGCTTTCAATCAGGATGTCGGTGATCACGACATCCGCTCCAGCCTCGGCGAGGGCCAGCGCGTCGGCGCGCCCGAGCCCGCGCGAAGCGCCGGTGACGACAGCGACCTTGCCCTTCAACAGTTCATTCCAAGACGACATCTTCCATCCCCCCACAGCTCATGCTTTGGCCGCAGTGTCCTTCAGAAACTTCGCCGGCCGCTTCTGCAGAAACGCGGCGATGCCTTCAAGCGGCTCACCTGTGCTGAACGTCCGCTCGAAATTCTCTGCCTCCACGCGCAGCCCGCCGTCGATGGGCAACGCGGCGTCCATCGCCTGCTTGGCGAGGCCCATCGCAAAGACCGCCCGCTCGCTCAGATCCTGCGCGAACGCGAGGACCTCCTCGCGGAGCCTGTCGGGTTCGACGGCTTTCGTAATGAGACCGATGGCCTCAGCCTCCTCTTTCGACAGGCGCTTGGCAAAGAAGATGAGTTCCGCCGCCTTGGCGCGCCCGAGGAGGAGCGTCATGCGCTGCGTGCCCCCCGCGCCCGGGATGAGCCCGAGCGACACCTCCGTCAGGCCGATGGTCCCGCCGCTCATGAAGCGGAAGTCGCAGGCGAGCGCCAGTTCGCAGCCGCCGCCCAGCGCATGGCCGTGGATCGCGGCAACCACGGGACGCGGAAACTTGGCGATGCGATCGAACACGTGCTGCATGCGGCTCGCCGCATCGCGAATGGCCCCACCCTGTCCGGCGAACTTGCTCGCATTCTGCGTCATCATTTTCAGGTCAGCGCCCGCCACGAAGTTTTTCGGATGGTTCGATCCGATGACCAACACGCGCGCTGATTGATCCGCCTCGAGCTCCGTAAGGAGTCGGTCGAGATCGTCCACGAGCGCGTCGGAAATCGCATTGGCTGGCGGATTGTCGATGGAGACCCAGACAATTCCCTTGTCGAGGCGCTCCATTTGTAGCGTCGAGTACGACATGGTCCACCTCCTCACAGGCGCAGGCCGTGCGGCTCGTACAGCCGGCGCGCGACGATCAGGTGCTGAATCTGGTTGGTGCCTTCGAAGATGTCGAAGACCTTGACATCGCGGTACAGTTTTTCCACGAGGTGGCCGTCGAGCCCGATGGGTCCCATGATCTCCAGGCAATCCGCACACACCTCGAGCGAGATGCGACCCGCGTGCGCCTTGCACATCGCGGCTTCCTTGGCGTTGGGCTGGCCGAGATCGGCCTTCCAAGCGGCCTCCCACGTCAGGAGCCGTGCCGCGTGAATCTTCGCGTCCATTTCGCCGAGCTTCGCCAGGACGTCCGCCTGCAGCCTGCCGCGTGGATACTCCTTCTTCACAAAGTCGAGCGTGTACTCGTACGCGGCGCGCGCAATGCCGACGGCCATCGCCGCCACGATGGGCCGGGTGCTGTCAAACGTCGACATCGCGACGCGGAAGCCGGACGATCCGGCGCGATTCTCGTAGTGCGCCTCGCCGCCAAGCAGGTTATCGATGGGCACGAAGCAGTCCTCGAAGACGAGTTCCGCGGTTTCGGATGCGCGAAGCCCCATCTTGTGCGCCACCCGGGTGCAGGTGAAGCCCGGCGTCCCCTTCTCGACGACGAAGGCGCGGTGACCAGCGCGGCCGAGCGACGGATCGACCGTGGCGAAGGCCACGACCCACGAGGCGCGCCCGCCGTTGGTGATGTAGACCTTGTGGCCGTTCAGCACATAGCCGCCGTCGACCTTCTTGGCGGAGGTGCGAATGCCGGAGACGTCGGATCCGGCGCCTGGCTCCGTCAAGGCGTAGGCGCCCCAGCGGGGTTCGTCCTTGGTGAAGATACCGAGAAACCGTTCCTTTTGCTCGGGCGTGCCGGTCGACTGAACGGGCGGCCCGCCAAGGCCGGGGCCGGGAAGGGAGAGTGCGATGGCCGGATCGCCCCACGCCAGCTCCTCCGCCGCGATGACGCCGAGGCGGTTCGACTGGCGCTCGCGCGGCTCCTTGGGCTTGGTGTCGTCCTTCTTTTTGCTGTCGCCGCCGAAGTTGGACATGCTGAGCGAGATGCCCATCCGATTGACCTTGCGCAGCCAGTCCTCGGGGACGTTTTCCTCCTTGTCCGCGAGGAGGGAGATGGGGCGCATCTCGTGCTCCGCAAACCAGTGCACCATGTCGCGGACCTGTTTTTGTTGCGGGCTGAGATCGAAGTCAATCACACCAACACACCCTCCTTCTCCTCCAGGCCAAGGGCGCGCAGGCCGGCGCGCTCGAACCACTCGAGTTCGCGGCCGTAGAGGATGGCTTGCGCCTGCACGTCGCGCATCCACTTCTCGACGGGGTACTCCTGGAGGTACCCGGCGCCGCCGAGCATCTGCACGCCCTGGTTGGTCACGAAGCGGGCGCTGCGCAGGGCATAAGCGAGCGCTCGGGCCGCTTCGCGCGCGGCCCCCGCCCCCCGGCTGTCCACGGCGTGCGCCGCTTGCCAGACGAGGTTGCGCGCGGCCTCCGTCTCGATGGCCATGTCCGCGACGGTGAAAGAGACGCCCTGAAACTTCGGAATCTCCTGGCCAAACGCCTTTCGCTGGCTGGTGTACTCCACCGTGTACTCGAGGGCCGCGCGCATCACACCCACGCACTTGGCCGCTTCGCGCACCGCGAGCCGCGTCAGCGCCGTTCGAATGACCTGCTCGGCCTCATCGCCGCGCAACAGCACGTCCTCCGGCCGGACGACCAGCCCGTCGAACCGCACCCGACCGATGTGCGCTGCGAGGAGTCCAAGGCGCACATCGCCCGCGTCCTCCGCCCAATCCGCCACGGTCCGGTCCAGATACGCGAGAATCGCCTCTCCGCCCGGCGCCACGAAGCTCGCCACCATCTGATCCGCCCCAAGGACGGATCGGCGTGGATAAGCCGTGCCTTCCAAACGGAAGCCGCCCCGCTCCACGACGACGGCGACCTCGCTCGGCGCGAGATGGATCCAGGGCACGCGCTGCGCGGCGCCGTCCGCGAGCTCGAGCCGCGCCGGATCTGGCAGGACGCGCATCACCGAGGCGCTGTCGCAGAGACCAGGCAGCCCCTGAACGATGCCGAGATCGCCAAAGGCCAGCGCCTCCAGCACCTGGACCTGTGAGACGAGCGGCAGTTCGGCCCCGGCCAGCGATTCGGGAATCTCGATAGAGACGAGCCCGAGCTCGTGCGCCTGCGAAATCACGTCGTCCGACGGCGTGCGCGCCTTCTCCGCGTCGCGCGCGGCTTCGCGCAACACCTCGCGCGCAAACGAGCTGGCGACTTCGACAAACGCCCGCTCGTCATCGGTTGGAAGAAACGAAATCATACAATTCCCTCCCAGGTTTCAGACCAGCTGAATGGATTTGGCCATCTCCCGCAGCTTCTTTTTGTCCACCTTTCCAATCAGATTCTTCGGAAGATAGGAGACAAACTGGACCACGCGCGGCGTCTTGTACTTCGCGAGGTGCTCCTGGCAGTAGGCGATGAGCTCCTCCTCGCTCACCTCGGCGCCCTTCTTGCGCACGACAAAGGCCACGACTTCCTCCCCCATGCGCTCGGACGGCGCGCCGACCACGGCCACTTCGGCCACCGCCGGGTGCTGACTCATCAGCTCCTCCAGATCGCTCGGGTAGATGTTGAAGCCACCGCGGATGATCACGTCCTTCTTGCGATCGACGATGTACACGTAGCCCTCTTCGTCGATGCGCGCCATGTCACCGGTCAACAGCCACCCGTTGCGAAACGCCTTCTCCGTCTCCTCGGGCAGGTTGTGATAACCTGGCGATACATTCGGGCCCTTCACGGCCAACTCGCCGATCTCGCCCGGCGGCAGAGGACGGCCCTCCTCGTCGAGCACCGCCACCTCCACGCCTGGCAGGGGAAGCCCGACCGATCCCGGCTTGGCCGGCTTGTCAAAGCGCGGCGCGGTGACGACGGGTGCAGCCTCGGACAGCCCGTAGCCCTGGAACACGAGGCAATGGAACTTTTCTTCAAACGCCCTGCGCACGGGTTCAGGAAGCGCGGCGGAACCCGAGATGCAGACCGACAGGGAGGAAAGGTCGTATTTGTCCGCATCGGGATGGTGAAGGAGCGCATGGAACATGGTGGGCACCGCGGTGAAATGGGTCACCCGGTAGCGCTCGATCGCCTGAAAGACGAGGACGGGATCGAAATACGGCAACAGGACGTCGAGTTCGCCGAGGCAAAGCGCCGTGTTCATCATGGTGAAGCCAAACGCGTGCGAGAGGGGAAGAATGCCGAGCCCCACGCGCTTTTCCACCTTGAGGACGTATTCGCCGGCGAGATCCGCCGCCGCGCGCGCGTTGGCACAGAGATTCTCGTGCGTGAGCACCACGCCCTTCGGCTTGCCCGTCGTTCCACTTGTGTACAGGATGACCGCAGGCTGATGGTCGTCGATCGCGACGTCCGGGCGGTTCTCTGGATAGTGCGAGAGGAGCGTCTCAAACGACTCTTGGCCGGCATCGTCCACGGATCGCACGACAGGCGGTGCGTCGAGGTCCTTGATGGCCTGTTGAATCTTGGGTTTGAGGACCTCGCACGTCAGGATGAGCTTGGGGCTGGCATCCTCGACGATGTACCGGACCTCAGCGGCCTGCAACAGCGGCATCACAGGCACAGAGACGGCTCCTGCCTTGGCAATGGCGTAAAACGCGATGACCACCTCCGGCCGATTCGGCATGGTGACCATCACGGTGTCCCCTGGGCGAACGCCGAGCGCCTGCATGTGATGGGCCAGTTGCGAGGACATCTTGGCGAGCTCCACGTTGGTGTAGACGCGGCCCTCGTACACCAGGGACTCGTACGTTCCAAACTGGCGCTGATTCTCCTCGAGAAGCTGAACGAGGTTCATCGCTCATCTCGCCCTTCCACATAGTTCTGGAGACAAGCGCCGGGTTCGCGCGTCTCGAGACACGCGGCCCGGCGCCTCAGCGTCTGTGCGCAGATCGGCAGGTCAGTTGTTGGCCGCGGTGTAGGCGCTGAGCACCGTCTCAAGCTGCATGGCGAGGCCGAGATCGCCCTCGACGCGGAGCTTGCCGCTCATGAACGCCGCCGTGCCGTTGAGGTTGCCTTGCAGCATGTCCTTGAAATCGTTGGAGTCCATCTCCAGGGTGCAGTTGGCGACCTCCTGCTCGCCCTCCACGGCATAGGCCTGATCGGGCTTCAGGACGAGCTGGTAGGTGCCCGGATCCTCGCCGGTGATGTTGAACTGGTACACGGCTTCGAGGCCTCCTGTGCGCGACGGATCGGCGGACAGCGCCTGGTTGATCAGATCGAAAATCTCCTTGGTCGACGGGGTGGCTGACATCTTCTTCGCCTCCTCAGAATTTTGCATGCATGTGGGGGACGAGGCGCATGCGCCTCGGCATCCCGTCCGCGTGTTGATGACATTGTATCGCCACGGAAGCGCTTACCCATCCCGAGGAATCCGGGGAAGTGGGGGTTCCCTTCCCCAGAATTCCGGGTCCGCGCATCCAATTACAGCTCCGTGTAGACGGGTTCGTCGTCGATCGGCACGTTGGCGTGAAGCGATGCAACGCCGGCGCGAAGGGCGGCGCGCTGCACGGCCGCGCTGACGGCGGGGACGACATTGGGGTCGAACGGGCTCGGGATGATGTACGCTTCCGACAGCTGGCTTTCTGGCACACAGGCCGCGATAGCTTCCGCCGCCGCCATTTTCATCTCCTCGGTGATGGTTCGAGCCCGCACATCGAGCGCGCCGCGAAACAGCCCAGGAAAACAGAGCACGTTGTTAATTTGGTTGGGATAGTCGGATCGCCCCGTCGCCATGACGCGGACGTGGCCGTGCGCCACCTCCGGCAGGATCTCGGGGATGGGATTCGCCATCGCGAAGACAATCGGGTCTCTCGCCATCTGCTTCAGGTGATGCGGCGTCAAAAGGCCCGGACCCGACACGCCGATGAACACGTCCGCGCCGCGGATGGCGTCGTCGATGGTTCCCTTCCGGTTTTCCAAGTTGGTGTTTTCGGCGTACCATCGCTTCACCGGATTGTCGTACGCGCGCCCGCGCTCCAGGATCCCCGTGCGATCCAGCCCGACGATGTGCCGGACCCCCGCAGCCAACAGCATCTTGGTGCAGGCCACGCCGGCCGCGCCCACGCCGGCCACCACGACCGACAAGTCCTCCATGCGCTTGCCCACGATTTTCAGGGCGTTCAAGAGGCCCGCCATCATGACCACGGCGGTTCCGTGCTGATCGTCGTGGAAGACCGGGATGGAGAGCCGCTGCCTCAACCGCTCCTCAATCTCAAAACAGCGCGGCGACGAGATATCTTCGAGGTTGATGCCGCCGAACGAAGGCGCCAACCGCACCACCGTCTCGACGATCTCGTCCACATCCTGCGTCGCCAAGCAGATGGGGAACGCGTCGACGTCCGCCAGGCGCTTGAACAGCATGGCTTTGCCCTCCATGACGGGCAGCGCCGCCTCCGGGCCGATGTTGCCGAGGCCGAGAACCGCGGACCCGTCGCTAACCACAGCCACGGTGTTTTTCCGGATGGTGAACTCGAACGCGCGGTCCGGCCTGTCGCGAATGGCCTCACACACCCGGGCCACCCCAGGCGTGTAGACCACGCTGAGATCAGCCCGGTCCACGACAGGCACCTTGAGATGCGTGGCAATCTTGCCGCCCATGTGGGCGACAAAGACGCGATCGAACGTCTCCACCAGCGTCACGCCCGGAATCTGCCGGATGGCGTCCTGGAGGATGGGCACGCCCTCCTCCTGCTCCACCGACACCCTGACGTCGCGAATCACTTCGTCCCCGTCCACGAAACGGGTCTCCATGGCGACCACCTCGCCGCCCGCACCCACGATGGCGCCGTGCACCTCGCCGACGGAGGCTTTTGCGCCGAAGCGGAGGCGGAACACCATGTCCACAACACCAGTGCGCGCCAAACTCACATTCCACTCCCCCTGAGTCTCGTCCCTGAACCCCTGCGGCGCCGAGGCACCGAGTAGAACAGATGGAATTCGGGACATCTGATATATAACAGATGAGTGGATTGTAGCATAAATCTCGGCGGAAATCCCCCAGAGAATTTGGAATCTTACCCCCCTTTCCTCCGGTGTTTGCTCAGTCGGCATCGCCCTCGAGGATCGAAGCCGAAAGGATAAACGTGTCAAAATGCAGGATTCTATGTCGGAACGGAGAAGCATTTTTTAGAAGAAAGGAGGCGGCTGCCCATGCCACGCGTCATTCTGGGGGGAGAAGAGCCACGGGCTCATCATCGCCTGCAACATCAGGTGCAGCAGAGCGCACCTCGGGCTCTCAACGCGCTCACCCGGCTCGATGGAAGGCGTTCACAGGCCTACGTCGAAGCGATGAGCCAGCTGGACATGGGGCCTGGCGTGCGGCACGAAGAACTGGTTGACTCGCTCATCCAGAAGATTCAGGCCGAGCTGCCCGACGTCGAATTGGCCCATTTGCCCTTGGGCATCGTCGCAAAGTGTTATTTGGGAGCCCCTTACGAGGTCCACACCCTGGACCGAGTCGGACGCATCATTCAGCACTACAAGACCTTTGAACCCCTTCCCGATTCCCTGGAGGCCGCCCGCACGCTCGCTCTGCATCCGCAGTACGCGTTTGTTGAGGTGTATACCGATGTGATGCGAGCGGTGTTGAAGACTGGAGATGTGGCCGTCGTAAAGAGGTGACCGAACGTGTCGGATCAGCGCGTCATCAGTCAAGCCAATCTGGTTTGGCAAGATTGCAACAACACGCTATGGCGATGTCCCAACAGCTGAGCGCGGTGGAGCAAGAGGTGGAACTCACCCGCAGTGAGCTGCAACAACTGATCGGCGCGTTCGCGGCCTACGTGGACGAAGATCGGAGAATGAATCAACTTCAGCTGGCGGAGACCCGCATTGTCAAGGTCCGCCAGCAGATTGAAAAGGAGTACGGGCATTACGATCAAGTCCGCCGCCACGCGCTCGGCATCCTGCAGGCGGCAGACGTGCAGCTCGTTCGCCGCGAAACCATGAAGACCGCCTCGGAAGAGCTGATGCTGTCGGCGCCGCGCTACTGGCTTGCGCCGGCCTTGGTCGCCCTCGCCGCGTGGATCCACGACGACCCTCAGCTCGCGAACCGGGCCGTCGCGGAAGCGCTGCGGCGCCACGCCAGCAAGACCTGTCTGTTTTTCGCCTTGGTCTGCCGCAGAGCAGGACGATACCAAGCCAGCACGGCGTGGCTTGAACACTACTTCTCGCTTCAGAGCCCCACCGCCCTTGAGCGCGAAGCCGTCGTCCTCGTCGACGCCGTCACGAACGGCGCGTTCGGCGTGGACGCCCGCACGCGCAGCCAAACGGTGTTTCAGGAGTGGCTCGAGATTTTGGCTGAACAGCCTGGATTCGTTCGTCAACAGCAGGCAGACTGGACGGCCGCCTTTCAGTCGTACGTCCGGCAGGTGCAAACCGATACCTTTCCGTATCTTGCGCGCTACAGCCCTACGTGGCCCGAACTGCAGGCGGTGCTCTCGCAAGCACGGGTGCACGAGGAGATACTCTCGACTTACCAACAGCTGTTTGAAGGCCCCGTCGAGGCCGCTCCGACGCTCGTCGAGCAGGTCGATGCACTGCTCGAAAAGCTGGTGTCCCATTTCGACGAGGAAGAACGCCCGCTGAGGCGTCAAGAACGTCACCTTCAGCTCATTATCGACTGCAACGGGGACGTGGATGGCGCGACGGCCCGGCTCCAACAAGAAGAGGCTTCGTTTCAGAAGACCGTCCATTTCGGCGAGCTGTTGACGCAGGCCTCCTTCCATCCTCAATCGTCGCACGCCTCGTTAGCGACGCGGCGGTTTTCCATCGCGCTTTCGCGCGAATGGGCCAAGCAAGCTCACGCGAATCTGACGGCGAGCTATCGCGCGAAGTGCCCGCGGACCGTGGACATCCAAATCAAAAATTGGAAGGGCCAGACCACGGACGGCACCAATGAAGAGGAGCTCATCCAATCCATTCACCGCCACTTGGACGAGGTCTTGGCTCAGCAACTGCGTCAAAACCGCCCAAAATTCTGGGACTGGACGCTGCTCGTCTTAGGAGGCGGCGGGCTCGCCAGTTCCGCCGACGCCGGCTTGTTGGCCGCGATCGGCGGGGGAGCGTTTTTGCTCCTGTTTCTGCTGCGGTTCGTGGGGCGAAGGCAGCGCAGAAAACAGCTGCTCCAAAACATTGAAAAAGCGAGAGCCGAATACGAACACGCGCTGCGAGCCGTTCTCGCGGACGTCGTCGAATACCGCCGCGCGTACGAGGCCGCCGACGCCCAGGCCGAACGCGTGACGGAGTTCCTTGCATCCCTGTCCTCCGAGGACTTCGTCTACAGCGGATTCGACCCGCATCGACTCGTTCTGACGTCGTAAGGGAGGTCGCCTGATATGGGGAATACGCCCAAACCAACGTCGCCACCAGAAGCCCACGCGCCGACGGCGAAAGCTGCGGAGACACCGGATTCGAGCTACGCGGCCGCCCTGCCGGCGTGGGACTTGCTGCCGCCCCACAGTCTCCTGAACCGGGTGAAGAAGAAATGACGGGAAAACCTCCAACCACGTACGCGGAGTGGAGCGCCTGCCTCGAGCAGCTGGCGCTCGGACGCCGTGAAGACGAGCTCCTGGAACAGATGCGGCGCGGCTCCATCGCCTGGGAGCGAGGCGTCGCGGAGCGGCTGACGGCGCGCATCGGAGACTACCTGGGCCATGAACTTAAGCGCATCTCCGATCAATTTCTGCGGGAGCAGCGAGCAGGGTTTGCCAACCTCGAATCGCTCGGACTGTTCCTCATCGGCGCGAAGAAGCGGCTCCATTTCCTGTGGCGCGTCGCCACGCTGCCCGCCCTTCCCCATGAGGTTCAAGAGGCGTTGGTCCAGGCCATCGACCAGTTTGCCGAAAGCGCAGAGGCGTCGTTGCTGCAGACCGCGTGTGAGGACCGAACCGGCGAACTCGCCCGCCTCATCAAAGACCTATCCATGACGCGTTACCGCGAGGCACCTCCGCCAGCGCCGGCTGGCCATGCGGAGACATCGACGGCCCCGCAGGATTCGATCCCGTCGCCAAAGAGAAGGGTGATTTTACCATGAGTCATAGCGCACAGTTTCGCGATACACTCGTCCGCTACCTGAAAGCTCGCATCCCGTTCATCTCCATCCGCACGGTGGAACGCGGCCGCGCCCTCGACATCCTGCGCGACGTCGCGCAGTCCATCGGCATCCCTGTGTACGTTCACACGCTGTCCAAAGGGATGCGGGACCTCGCGCAAAACCGCGCCGTCAGCGACGAGCGGTCGGTGATCGGTGCGCTCGACTTCGCGACGCAGCAATTCATGCAGCGTCAAAATCTCACCGTCGTCTTCACCGAAGTCCCAGACATCGAAGACGACACGCAAATTGCGCGCCACTTCCAGGACGCCGTGATGCTCGCCGCTGAAAACAACGGCGCCATCATCGCGATCACGACCAAGTCCATCTGGCCGCAGCTGCAGAGGCTCGGCATGTCGCTCATCCTCGATCCGCCCAACGAGGACGAGATGCTCCAGATCATCCGCGAGAACCTCGCTCCGTATCGGTCCCAGATTCCAAACGAGTGGGATGAACAGGACGAGCGCCGCGCCGCGGCCATCTTAGCGGGCATCACGCAGATGGAAGCCGAAAACGTGATCGCCACGCTGCTCGCCAAAGGCCGGATCACCAAAGACGATTTGAACGAAGTCGCGCACGCCAAGGACCGGATTTTCGCCGACATCTCCGGCATCGAGCGCGTCCACGTGCAGGGCCAAGATCTCCATGTCGGCGGGCTTTCTGGGCTCAAGCGATGGTTGGACCGCGAACGGCCGCTCTTGACCGCGGACCTGCGCGATCGCGGCATCCGGCCACCGCGCGGCATCCTCCTGGTGGGCGTTCCGGGCTGCGGCAAGTCCCTGTCGGCCAAGGCTATCGCCGCACAGTGGAATCTGCCGCTCTACCGATTGGACCTCGCCAACATCCACGGCCAATACCTGGGCCAGAGTGAGGCGCGGCTCAAGGACGCGCTGGCCACGGCCGATCACGTCTCGCCCTGCGTTCTGTGGATCGACGAGATCGAAAAAGGCCTGGCGGGCGCCGCACAAGGCGCAAGCGACGGGGGAACGTCCACGCGCCTGGTGGGCCATTTCCTCTATTGGCTTCAGGAGGCGCGCTCGCGGGTGTTTGTGGTGGCGACCGCCAACGACGTGTCGAAACTCCCGCCCGAACTGCTGCGGCGCGGGCGATTTGACGAGTTGTTCTTTGTCGACTTGCCGAGCCCCGAAGAGCGCTGGGAGATCATCCAGATTTACGTGCAGCGTGGCCTGAAGAGGAGCCTTTCGGACGCCCTGATGAGCGAGCTGGTGTCGCTTTCCGACGGCTTCGCCGGCGCCGATATCGAAGCGGCGGTGCGCGAGGTCGTGAAAGAGGCCATTCTCAAGGGCGATCACGCCGTCACCGACGAACTGTTCAAACGCAGCTTTGCCAACATCGTGCCCCTGTCGAAGACGAGCCCCGAGCAAATCGAGGCGATTCGCGCATGGGGTAGGGAGCGGGCCGTTCCGGCCTCAGGCACGCCCATCGGATCGCCCGACGCACAGGCGAAGCCGCGCCGCGAGGTGCTGGTCTGAGCGGATGGCCCGGGCGGCAGGATGCGCGCACGGGCAGGGCCTCCCGCGGGGAGGCCCGCGTCACGAGGCAGAGCCTTCGTCCGCCCCACACGCGCGACCTTCAGTGAATGATGCGCTCGCGCATCGCCTTGGCCACCGCTTCGGTCCGGTTTTTCGCGCCGAGCTTTCGGAGGATGGAACTCACGTGCTCCGTCACCGTGTAATCGCTGATGTGCAGCGCCTTGCCGATCTCCTTCGTGTCGACGCCGTCAGCAATCAGCTGCAAAATTTCCCGCTCCCGCTTCGTCAGCGTGGTGAGCGGCGTGATGGGACCCGCGCCGGCCTGGCGGTACATCTGCGTCACGATCATCCGGCTCGCGCGGGCGAGCATCGCCTCCACCATGCGGATGGTCGTGTTGTCCGGGGTGAACGACTTCCCGCCGTGATCGAGCAGCATGATGCCGAGCATGCGCCGTTGATCAATGAGCGGACAGACGAGCAGCGAGGACAGATGAAACTTGTTGACGTACGGCTGGGGAAGGATGTTGGCGACGTCCTTGAGAAAGACCGGCTTGGCAATCTGCACAAACTGGGCGAGCGACGGGATGTCCCGGTCCGTCTGTCGGATGCGCATGATCTCTTCGACGTTGACGTTGTACCCGTGAACGCCCTCGACCGTCTGCGTGATGGGGTTGTAGAGAAACAGCGCGCTGCGCCGGAACCCGCCGCGCCGACAGACGTGCTCGACCACGGCCGTCAGAAGCTCGTTCATGTCCGAGGCGGTCGCGAGAATGTCGTCAAACTCGAGCAGCACCTCGAGCAGTTCGGCCCGCCCGCTGCCGTGTCCGCCGCGCACGTAGACGGCGAGCTGCAGTGCGTTGTGGATCCACTGCGCGGTCTGCCGGAACCGGCGCACGGTGAGCGGGTCTTGGCGCGCCGCGGCCACTGCGTACAGGTTGTCCCCCACCGCGGCGACAAAGGGGGAACCCTCGGCGAGAGCCCGGCGGACCTGCTCCGTCCGCTCGGGATGCGGCGCCTCTGCGGTCCACATGCGCGTCTCCGGCACGTAAAGCGCGGATTCCTCGACATTCACCTGCGGACGCGTGCGCACCAGTGCGAACCACTTCCAGTCGCACTCCGCGCTCAGGACATTCAGCCAGTTCACGAGGGGCGCATCGCACATGAATTGCGTCCGGGCCGCCAGCTTGGCCGGAAAGTAGCCTTCCGACAGCGCCTCGCGCGCGAGGTCAAAACACAGCCGATGTGCGAAGCGGATGAACGGCTCCACGTGTGCCGGCTCGGCCATTCGCCACGCCATGGAGATGAGCAGCTCCTCGACAAAGCCCACCACGACCAGCACATCGGAGGCCATCACGCTCGGCTGCGCCCGCATGACCTCCGCCTGAAACGCCCGGACGAGCGCCTCTTCGTCATTGAGAGCGCTTTCAATATTTCTCAGAAGAAACTGAAAAAGGTGTGTCAAAACAGGTTGGGTGACTTCGGGGATATCCAGCCGTGCCATGCGCAGGCTCCAGTTCATGCGACACTCGGCTTCCTGCGCCTGAAGCGTCTGCAGAACCCCTTGCACCACCTTCTTCGGCAAAGGTTCGCTGGGTGACGGTAGCGGCGACGGACGACTCATCGTGCATCCCCCTTTGGGCTGGCGAACGCCGCAATCTATCGTGATCTTCGATCCGAACGCTCATCCGGATCATACGCCGCCCTTCGACCCGTTCATGACCTCGATGTGGCAATGGCGGGCGAACGCATACCTCCGCACATCATCTGGGGTGTTAGCGTCATTATAGGGGAATTCGCACGGGGAAACAAGAAATAGGAGAGCGTTTCCCAGAGGATCGCCACCGGAGGAAAGTGGACGCCATGTCGCCCTGGCTCTCCGCCGCCCCACGCCTCGCGCCGACTGCGCGCGTCCGCCGCGAGTGCAGGCGACGGGGCCCAGGCAAACGTCACACGACTTCCAGGCGCATGCCGGGAATCTCAGCGTAGGACGTGACGAGGTAACCGTCGATCACGAGTTCCACGCGCGACAGCTCCAGCTTCGGGATAGAACCGCCCGCCAGCAGCACGAGCACGTCCCGCTTGCTGCGAAAACTCCCGATACTTGCGAGATTGCGCAGAACCGTCGCCTGAATTTTCGTCTCGCCCACCGTGGCGCGCCCATCGGAACGAATGCGCAAGGTCAAGCCGTCCCCGGCCCGGGTGATACACATCCCGTCGATCGCGGCCGCGCGAAACGTGAGCGTGTTGCCAAGCACATTCATTCGCGCCTGCTCGGCCACGATGCGATGGGCGGTCAGCACAAACGGTGCCTGTGAAGCCACGCGACTCACTCCTTTGCCCATCGCGCCCCACAGGCGCCGAAGTCAGTTCACCGACATCTGCATGCCCGGCATTTGCAGGGACTGCGCCTGCATCGACGTGTCGATGGTCAAATTCACGTTGGTCAACACCAGCGTCGGTATGGGCTTTGAAATCAGCGCGTCCGCCAGGACCACGGCCACGCTCGGCGACTGCACGTGGAACAGAGAGCCGATGTCATCCTTCAAGGTGCTGAACAGCGACGTCTTGATGACGGTCGGTCCCGCGGACGAGGTCCCGTTGACCGCGATGGTGAACGTGTGCCCGCCGGACGAATACGTGATGCTCATGCCCTGAATGGACGCCGAGGAAAAGGACATCGATTCGTTCAGAATGCTGATGACCGCGTTTTGCGCGATGATCTCCGATGCCTTGAGCGTAAAAGGCACGCGACCTGGCAAAATCGTGCCAGCGCGCGGCACAGGCGCCGGCATGAGCGTCAGGGCGGAGGCGGCGGCCAACGCCGCGAGACCCGCCGCGCGGCCCATCCTCCTGTCACGCCGCGAGGTGATAAAACGGTGCCGCCACAACATGCCAACCCCCCCTCCGCCGATCCAAGTGCGGCGGACGCGAAACCATCCGCCGCACCTCGCCCTGTATCAGGTTCCGTTTGACGTGGAGCTCGACGAACCGGAGCTCGACGACACCGGTTGGATGGAAAGCGACATGCCCGGCAGCGTGATGCTCTGCGTGCTCAGGTACGGAACGTTCAGCGTCGCGTTGTTCATGTTGAGCTGGCTCGCGGACATGCTGCCCGTCGAGGCGTCCATCGTGAGCCCGTTCGGGAAGCTCGTGTCGCCGCCCAGGCTCGACGCATACACCGTCATGCCCGTCGCCTGCACCGGCGTTTGGCCGCTGCCTGCGCTGATGCTGATTTGGAACGTGCCAAGCGGCGTGTTGACGGTCTTCGTGATCTGCATGTTCTGGAGGGTTCCGTTCATCTGAATCTGAGCCGCGCCCTGCTGCTGATTCGGAACCTGACCCGGCGCCAGGCTGAACGACTGGCCGTTGATGCTCGAAGCCTGAACTGTAAAGGGCACAGGCAGGTTCACTGCAGCGGACACCACCCCGTTCATGAGCATTCCTGTCAGCGCGCCGATCCCGGCCACGCCGCCTGCCATCACGCCGGCAAACACCTTCCAATTCGTGCGCCCTTCCACGGGCATCGCCATCTCTGGATACATGAGAACCCCTCCTTTTGAAATCGCTTACCGAGGCGTTGTGTCGCCTCGGATTATGCAGAAGCGGATGGCGTATTCGGAAGATTCGGCGCCTTGGCTTTCTTCGACTTCTTGCTCGCTTTGGCTGTTGCCGGGCGCCACGCCACCGCCATTGCACCACCGATAAGGCTCAGCATCATGCCGATAAACAACCCGCCGAACGAAGACGAGATCAGCGAAATGAGCGCTAACACAACCGTGATGGCCCCGGTGAGTACGGAGTAAAACGGGAAAAACCATTCCAGCAAGCCCATGATGAAGATCAAAACGCCCACCGCGGCGCCCAGAGGCACGCTCGTCTCCGTGAAGGCCACCACGTGCAGCAGGCTCGCGGGTCCCGCCGCCACCGCGGCACCGCCGAGCATCGAGAGAAGCCCCGCCCAGAACGGCCGCGTTCGGCGCCAGCGCCGGAAGCCCTTACTGGCAGGGGCCGGTGGCACCGCCTCTGTGGCTTCTACGTCCACCACCACGCCCGCCGGCCGCTTTCCCGGCTGCGACGCTTGTGTCACCGACACCGTCTCTGGATCCACTGCCATCACCCCTTCCCCCCGGTTGTGGACGCGCGGCTTCACGCGCCTGCGGCCTTCCTCTTCGTCGGGGAGGCGCAGCGGATCCCCGCGCACAATCTGACTCGGCGTCAGTGCGCCCGGCGGCACCTCGACCTGGGAAGCGCTTTCCGATGGACTTCCCTCTTCATCCAGGCCACCGTGCTCGCCGCTTGGGTTCGATGCCTCTGGCGCGGCCACCTGCGCCAGCGCCATGACCTCGTTGAGGTCCAGCGCCTCATGGCGCCGCCTTCGCCGCCGTGAAGCGGTTTCATCCGCGTCTTGGGCATCCTCTGCGAGGCGCTCTTGTCCCTGGGACGCCACGTCCACCTCGCCGTCTTGTCGATCTCGGCTGTCGACCCGCGACGTCAGCGCGTCGTCCTCCTGCCCCGCCGGCTCGGCGCCCGCAAGAGCCGACCCCCTTTCCGCCGCGACCTCACGCGTACCTTCGGGAGCGCGAACCTCACTCGGACCACCCGTCGTTGTTGAACCCAGCTGTAAGAAGACGTTTTCACGCCACTCCGAGAGAAGGGACGGGTCTGCCGTCGGCCATCGCGTCGGTATGATGGCGTACTGGAACACATGGGGCTGCGGCTCGCGCCCACTCGCGTCCTGCGCGTCGCGCGGATCCCGCGCTTCGCCGCCGTCCTGGATTTTCGCGGTCGCCACGTTCATCAACCCCCCGTTGACGCAGCGTTGGAAAGCCGGGGGCCCTCGTTCGACGTGCCACGCCAGATGCTTATCGCCGGGTTTGAGATGATGCTACGCCAAACGCTCCCCAAACCCTATCCCCGCGGCGTGGGTAATTGACTCCGAGAAACGAGGGGTTGCCCCGCGTCGACACATCTTGACAATGGTGTAGAGAGGAGGGATTCCTAGTGACACTATCGCTCCAATCTTCTGAATCTGTCAAGGCGGGAACGCCGAAGGCGCATCCCTTGGTCTTGGTACATGGGCTTCGCAATGCGCATCGCTGGACCGACGCGTTTCTCCGGCGTTGCGCGGAAATCTGGGGTTCTGACCGCGTGTACGTGGTGCACCTGAACGGGACGGATCGGATCCACGATGCCCATTTCCCGGAAGGTCGCGTGCATATGGCGGGCGAGTTCCACCGGGGCGCGGGGTGTGACACGGTGGAGCGGCAGTGCAGCTACTTGGAGCACAAGCTCGCGCTCTTCGAGAAGATGAGGGGGCTGACGAGACCCTTCGACGTGATCGCCCACAGCATGGGCGGGCTCGTCCTCCGGCGATACGTGAGCCTCCACCCGGACGACGTCGCGGCCGCGGTCACGCTCGGCACGCCGCATGGAGGCGCGCCGATGGCGCGCGATTTTCTCTGGTTTGGCTACGTGGTGGGCGCGGGCCGCGCGTTTTCCAGCCTCACGCCGCGGCGCGTGAGAGAACTCGTGAATCGCCATCCCTGGCCAGCCCACATCCCGCTGTATACGGTTCGGGCCATTCAGCGCGGCGTGAGCTGGGGCGTGGGGGGAGAACTGTTCATTGGGACGCTGTATCACGGCCTCCTTCGCCGCCCGTCCGACGGCCTCGTCCCGGCCGAACACGCATTGTGCGAAGAAGGCCAACACCTTGCGGATCTCCCTGGATACAACCACCTCCGGCTCGTGTCGGACCCGCGGGTGGTGGATTTGTGCGCATCCGTGCTTCCGTAGGGCCTCCCCCCTTCCTTCTGGGGGAAGCTTCGGCGAATCACCGCCAAGCGGGGGATGGTGCATTCGGCGCGAGCACCGTAACGTGTACGACAGAACCTGTGCATTGGAGGCGACATCCATGGCGCTGACCGATATGCCGCGCGTCTTTCAGACGACGAGCGAAAAGCGGTTGAATCACAGCATTTTGCCGATGCGGCTTTATCACAAAGCGAAAAAACTCGGGACCTGGGATCCGCGGGACATCGATTTCTCGAAGGACAAGGAAGATTGGCAGGCCATGAATGAGGCCGAGCGGCGCGTCATCCTGCGCCTGTGCTCGCTGTTCGTGGCCGGCGAGGAAGCGGTTACACTGGACCTCCTGCCGCTCATCATGGCGGTGGCGCGCGAGGGGCGCCTCGAAGAGGAGATGTACCTCACCACATTCCTGTTCGAAGAGGCGAAACACACGGAGGTCTTCCGCCGTTTCCTCGACGAGGTCGCGGGCGAAACGTCCGACTTGTCGACGTTCCACAAAGACCACTACCGCAAAATCTTTTATGAGTATCTCCCGCAGGCCATGGGCCGGTTGGTGCACGATCCGTCGCCAGAGGCCCAGGCGGAAGCGTCGGTCACCTACAACATGGTCGTCGAAGGCGTGCTCGCGGAGACGGGCTACTACGCGTTCTACACCGCGCTGCAGAAGGAAAACAAGCTGCCCGGCCTCATTCAGGCGATCCGGCTGCTCCAACGGGACGAGTCGCGCCATATTGGGTACGGCACGTACCTCCTGTCGCGGCTGATCAGCGAGAACGCCAACATCTGGGACGTGGTCAACCGGCGCATCAACCTGCTCCTCCCGCATGCCATTGGCGTGGTGCAGGATTTGAATGCCGAGCTCGACACCGAAGAGGCGCAGCAGCTCGCGGAGGAGCTTGGCATCACGGACGTGCCGTTCGGGCTGAATCCCGACGAGTTTGTGGCCTACGCCCAGAAGCAGTTTGCGACGCGCCTTGGCGTCCTGCAGCGCGCCCGCGGCAAGTCGGTGGACGAAATTTATTACTACACCGAGGAGACCGTCGGCGTGGAGCAGTGACCGCGCAGGCCGTACCGGCGCTGCCCGGTGCGGCCTCCCCCTGCCACGGCCGTGCCTCTCACGGCGTAGGGCTCTCCATCCCCTGTTCGGAGCTGAACGGCCTCGTTCGGCTCCTCTTTTCGCCTATGCACATCGTAGAGCAGGTCAAGCGGCGCAGATCGGCGTGCGCAAGCTACGCGAAGACCGCGCCCGAGCTACTTCGCCATCTCATCCGCCAGCCGCACGAATTCGGCAATGGACAGCCGCTCCGCCCGCGCCCCAGGATCAATGCCGGCCGCGACAATCTTGTCGCGCACGGCTTCTTTCGGCATGTGGAGCCCTGCGGCCAGTGCGTTCTCGAGTGTCTTCCGCCGCGTGCCAAACGCCGCCCGGACGACGCGAAAAAACGTCGCTTCATCCGCCGCCCGCAAAGGCGGGCGTTTCTCGCAGTCGATGAGCACGACCGCCGAGTCGACGCCGGGCTGCGGCAGAAAGGCGCTCGGCGGGACGTTGAACAACCGCTCCACCGCCCCACGGTACTGCACGCCCACCGACAGGACGCCGTAATCCTTGCCACCCGGTGGCGCCACCATCCGGTCCGCCACTTCCTTCTGCACCATCACCACAGCGCGCGAGACCGGCAGACCGGATTCGAGCACCTGGAACAAGATCGGCGTCGTCACGTAATACGGCAGGTTGGCCGCAAACACAAGTCTGTCGCCCGGGGCAAGATCCGGTGCAAGCACTGCCTCCAAACGCACCTTCAGACAATCCGCATAACAGACGCGGACGTTTGCGCACGGGGCTAGGACGTCCTCGAGCACCGGACGCAGACTCTCGTCCTTCTCAATCGCCACCACGCGTTTGGCCTGTGCCGCGAGGGCCCGTGTCAAGGCCCCGAGCCCAGGGCCGACCTCGAGCACCACCGTGCGCGCATCGGGTTGAACCGCCCGGACGATGCCGTCGAGCACCCGCGCATCCACGAGGAAGTTCTGGCCCAACCCCTTCTTTGCGATCACGCCATGCCTGCGAAGAAGCTCCTTCACCTCGCGGGCGGACACCGCTGTCATCCGTCCAACCTCCTGACGGCCGCCTCGAACTCCTCGCGCGTCACCCCATATGCGTTCAACTTGTGCAAAAACGCCTTGGCGTTCCCGTAACCGATGGAGAGCCACTCGCCCAGCTGCTCTCGCCGGCTCGCCGCATCCGGATGGTGGACCAGACGATGGCGGACGAGATCGTCCAACGTGAAGACGTCGGGAGCTTCCGAGCCATCCGCCACAGGGCCGGGCTTGGCGCCGCGCGCTTCGATGAGCGCTTGCCGCACGTCCTCGGCACTTGCGTGCTCGATGCCCACGCCGCGGCTCGACGCGGCTTTCGACTTCCGGACGTGCGCGTGCAAGAGGCCTGGAACAAGCTGGTCCAAGCGACGGCGAATGCGCTCGCCCGCGCCGTCCGGGTCCGTCAGCACGATGGCCCCGCGCGCCTGGACCGCGCGGCGCAGCAGATCCACCGTGCGACGGCTGACGCGATCGCCGCCGAGAATCAGGACCTCCGCGTCCACGGCCTCGTCGACGCGCGCCTTGTCGTGCAGCCCCTCGACCACCACGACCTCGCGCAGCTTCGGTCGCGTATCCGTCATGCTTCCACCTTCCTGAAGAGCCGGTGCCCGTTTTCCCAGGTCACGCGGGCGATCTCGTCCATGGTCACGCCGCGGGCCGAAGCGAGCACCTCGGCCACGAGCGCCACGCGCGCAGGCTCGTTGCGCTTGCCGCGAAAGGGGTGCGGCGACAGGTAGGGGCTGTCCGTCTCGATGAGCAGGCGGTCTTCAGGCACGCGCGCCGCGACGGCACGGAGATCGTCCGACTTTTTGTAGGTGACGGGCCCGGCGAAGGAGATGTACATGCCGAGATCGACCGCGCGCTGCATGACGTCCTCGCGCTCGTTGAAGCAGTGCATGACGCCGCCCGCCGCGTCGCCTGGGCGCAACCTGGCCAAAAGATCGAGGACGTCCTCCGTCGACTCGCGATTGTGCACGATGATGGGCAGCCCTGCGCGCTTCGCGATCTCCACCTGCGCCGCCATGACCTGTTGCTGCACGGGCCTTGGCGCGGAGTCCCAGTAGTAGTCGAGGCCAATCTCGCCGATGGCCACCACCTTGGGGTGTGCGGCCATCCGCTCGATCTCGCCGTACGCGCCATCGGGCACCTCGCCGGCCGCCTCGGGATGAATGCCGACGGCCGCGTACACGCCGTCGTGCGCTTCGGCGATGCGGATGACCTGGTGGGACGTGTCGAGATCGACCGCGGGCACCACGATGCGTGTCACGCCCGCCGCCCGCGCGCGAGCGAGGACCTCCTCGAGGTCCTCCTCGAACCGGCGGTCCATGAGGTGGCAGTGCGTGTCGAACAACTTCACTTGACAATCGCTCCGTTCGGCATGCTGTCCGGCACGGTGACAATGGAGAGCGTATCGCCCTCGGACGCGCACAAGATCATCCCGAGCGACGCCTGGCCGCGCAGCTTCACGGGCTTGAGGTTGGCGACCACCACCACTTTCTTGCCCACGAGCTCGTCCGGCTGATAGTACTTCGCGATGCCCGAGACAATCTGGCGCTGCTCGCTGCCGAGATCGACCTGGAGAACAAGCAGTTTGTCGGCGTTGGGGTGCTTCTCGCAGGCCATGACCTGCCCGACGCGCAGCTCGACTTGATCGAATACATCGATGCCGATCTCGTCCTTGTGGACGACGGTGGTCGCCTCTTTTGCGGATGCGCCCGCCGGATTCTCTGCCTTTTGGTCTGCCCTGGCCTCGCCGGCCGATGTGGTCATCTCCGTCAAGATCTCAATCTCCTTTTCCACGTCGAGTCTCGGGAACAGAGGCTCCCGCTCGGGAACTCGCTGGCCACTTGGCCCAAGCCCCATCAGCGCGCTGTCCCACGTGAACGCGTCCTCGCCGAAGCCGAATTGTTCGCGAATCACCTGCGGCGCCTCGGTCATGAACGGCTGCACGAGGATGGTCGACACGCGGATCGCTTCGACCATATGGTACAACACCGTGGCGAGGCGGTCGCGATCGCCGTCCTTGTTCAGTTTCCACGGCTGGCAGTCGTCGATGTACTTGTTGGCGGCGCGCACCAGGTTCCAGAGCTCGGCGAGCGCCACGGAGAACTGCAGCTCGTCCATGCTCGCGTCGACCTTGGCCTTGACCTCGGCTGCGAGCTGGTGAAGGGCGCTATCGACGTCCGTGAGCGCGCCGGGCGCGGGCACGACGCCGTCGTTGAACCGATTGAGCATGGCGGCGGTGCGGTGGACGAGGTTGCCAAAGTCGTTGGCGAGATCGTAATTGAGCCGCTCGACCATGCCCTCCGGCGTGAACGTGCCGTCTTGTCCAAACGGAATTTCGCGCAGCAGGAAGTAGCGGAACGCATCGCGGCCGTAGCGGTTCACGAGCGTCAGCGGATCGATCACGTTGCCCTTCGACTTCGACATTTTGCCGCCCTTGACCAGGAAGAAGCCGTGACCAAACACCTTCTTGGGCAACGGCAGGCCGAGCGCCATCAGGATGATGGGCCAGTAGACGGCGTGAAAGCGCACGATATCCTTGCCGACGACGTGCACGTCCGCGGGCCAGTATCGGTCGAACTTGGCGCGCTGGGCGGGATCGTCCGACAGGTAGCCGATGGCCGAGATGTAGTTGACGAGCGCGTCGAGCCAGACGTAGACGACGTGCTTGGGATTGGAGGGCACGTGCACGCCCCAGTCGAACGAGGTGCGCGAGACGCACAGGTCCTGGAGGCCCGGCTCGATGAAGTTCCGGATCATCTCCGTCTTGCGCGAGACGGGCTCGATGAAACCGGGGTTTTCCTCGTAGTACTGAAGCAGGCGATCGACGTATTTGCTCATGCGAAAGAAGTACGACTCCTCGCGGACGAACTGCACCTCCCGGCCGCACTGCGGGCACTTGCCGTCGACGAGCTCGCGCTCGGCCCAGTACGATTCGCACGGCGTGCAGTACCAGCCTTGGTATTCCGAGAGGTAAATGTCGCCCTGCTGCAGGAGGCGCTCAAAGATTTGCTCGACGACGCGCTCGTGGCGGTCTTCCGTGGTGCGGATGAAGTCGTCGTAGGAGATGTCGAGTTTCTGCCACAGGTCTTGGATCCAGGCGATGATGGGGTCCAAAAACGCCTTGGGCGGAAGTCCGGCCTGTTCGGCGCGCTGCTGAATCTTGAGGCCGTGTTCGTCCGTTCCCGTGAGAAAGAACACGTCGTAACCGCGCAGCCGCTTGTAGCGGGCAATGGCGTCGGCGGCCACGGTCGTGTAGGCGTGGCCAATGTGCAGCTTGTCATTCGGGTAGTAGATGGGGGTTGTGACGTAGAACGTCGGTTTCATGATCTGTCCCCTTTCTCGACCGAGCTCCGCATAAAGTTTGAGTCGCCGCCGCGCGAAGGAAGACGACGCTTGCGCGCGAGCCGAGCGTAAAAAAACCCCGTCCCGCATTGGGACGAGGAGTGCTCGTGGTACCACCCAACTTCGCGCGAAATCACCGCGCCTCGTTGCGGCCGGGATAGCGACCCGACCTGTTCGATAACGGGAACTCCCGCGCCCGCCTCACCCAATCCCGTCCCAGGCTCGACGAACGGCGCTCCAGAATCATACTCCCCAGGCGCTTTGTTGCCGGCTCCCACCCTCCCGGCTCGCTGTGAACCGCCACACTGGGTACCCTTCCTTCACCGCGCAGGATGAACTTGTTCACTTCATGTTACGCGATGAGGCTCCAAAACGCAAATGTGGAACAGCGTCCGCAAAAAAATTTTTTATCCGCCAAAAACCGCATCATCTCGCGGATTTTTAGAAATCGGAATCGTGGAACAGCACGGATCAGAACTGTAAGGTCTTGCAAAACTCCGCACATCCATTATAGTAAGAGTATAGAAGTATTTGCATGGCGTGATAGCGGCGACAGGGCGCAGAGGCGCGGGCTGTCTCGCGGATTGGCCGTGCGGATATTTCTAAAAGACACCACATAGAAAAATGTGAAGAAACGGGGATGGTACAGTGAAGTCTACAGGTATTGTCCGCAAGGTGGACGAACTCGGTCGCGTCGTGATTCCTATCGAGCTGCGCCGCACGCTCGGCATCGGCGAGAAGGATGCGCTCGAGATCTACGTCGATGGAGATCGCATCATTCTCAAGAAGTACGAGCCGGCCTGCATCTTCTGCGGCCAGGCGGACGAGATCATCCACTTCAAGGGCAAGAACATCTGCCCGTCCTGCATCGCCGAGATGCAGCACGCGTAAATCGTCGAAAAGGTGAGGCCGCAGCGGCAAAGCGAATCTTTGCGCTGCGGCTTGTTTCGTCTCACGGCTGTATAGCCCGCGCCCTGCCGACCGCGCCCCATCACCCGCGCACCGACCCGCGTCTATCGAGGGCACCCTGCCGCGGCCCCTCGTCCTGCCGCTGTCAGCGCCCCTCGCTCAGCGTCGCGTTGTAGAGGTCCCGGCGTTTCACGCCGCATGCCTCGCTCGCCCGCTTGACCGCCTCTTTGTGCGACACGCCCTCCGCGAGCAGGCGCTCCACCATCTGCACGGCCTCGTCCCACCGCGCCTCGCCGCCGTCGTTCGCTTGTTCCGGCTTCGCGCCTCGGTTGTCAATCAGGACGACGTACTCGCCCCGCGCCCCTTCCTCCTCGAGCCGGCGCGCGAGATCCGTGAGCGTCCCGCGCCAAAACGCCTCGTGGAGTTTCGTCATCTCTTTCGCCACCACCGCCTGCCTGTCGCCCAGCTCCTCCGCGAGCCATCGCACCAGGTTCAGGACGCGGTGCGGCGACTCGTACATCACGAGCGTGGCCGCCAAGCCGCGATAAGGCGCCAGAAAGCGCGCGAACTCCGAGCGCGATCGCGGCGGAAAGCCGAGGTACACAAACGGCGTGGCGGGCAAGCCACTCGCCATGAGCGCCGCCAAAAACGCGCTAGGGCCAGGAACGGGCACCACCGGCACGCCTGCTCGGATCGCCGCCGCCACCGCGGAATCGCCGGGATCGGAGATGAGCGGCGTGCCTGCGTCCGTCACGAGCGCCACCTGAGCGCCCTCGCGCAGGCGCGCCTCCAGCCACGCGGTGCGCGAAGCTTCGTTGTGCTCGTGAAAGCTCACCAGCCTCTCTCCGCCCGGGATCTCGTAGCGCGCCAACAGCTTTCGCGTCTGGCGCGTGTCCTCACACAGGATGACATCCGCATCCCGGAGCACGTCCAGGAGCCGCAGGGACACGTCGCGCAGGTTGCCGATGGGCGTGCTGCACACGTACAGGCACCCGCGCTCTCGTTTCAGCTCATCGGTCACCCGTTTCTCCTCCACGCTTCTTGATATCAAAAGAGCCCGCTCGATCGCGCCCCTGAGGCGCGCCGAACGGGCCCGTGCCGTCAAGCGCGTTCGATGAACGCCAGACAAAAAAGACATTCCCCGTCTGTGCGCAGGCTCCCATATTTGACATTGCAGATGTGAAATCCTTCTCGATAAATCCTGCGCAGGTTCTCCTGCGCCGAGCCCGACTCAGGCAGGCCCTTTCCCATCATCAGCGCCTGATAATGTTCGTTTTCCCGCTGCAGCCGCTGATTTTCCTCGATGAGTTCCTGAATCTGGTGTTTCAGCGATCCGAGCTCCTCGTACAGCTCGCCGATGCGCGCCTCCAAATTCGCAACCTGCACAAACAGCGATTGTTTGTCCACGTCTGGACACCAACCTCTTTACGCCATCGCATCCTGGTCGTGGTATGCGTCGTTCTCGAACTTCAAGCAACACATCAGGCGGCCGCACAAGCCCGAGATCTTGGACGGATTGAGCGACAGGCTCTGGTCCTTCGCCATGCGAATCGAGACGGGATCGAACTCGCCCATCCAGGTGGAGCAACACAGAAGCCTTCCGCACGGGCCGATACCGCCCAGAATCTTCGCCTCGTCGCGCACGCCAATCTGCCGAAGCTCGATGCGCACGCGGAACACGCTGGCCAAATCTTTCACCAGTTCGCGAAAATCGACGCGCCCGTCGGCCGTGAAGTAGAAGATGAGCTTGTTCCGGTCGAACGTGTACTCCGCGTCCACCAGCTTCATCTCCAGGCCATGCTTTGCCACCTTTTCGCGAAACACGCCCATCGCCTGCTTCGCCCGCCGGACATTCTCCTCCACAACCGCCTTGTCCGCGTCGGTGGCGATCCGCATGACCTCCTTCAGCGGCAACACGACGTCCTCTTCCCCCACCTGTTTGGGGCCGACCACCACGCGCCCGCACTCGATGCCGCGCGTGGTCTCGACGATCACGTCCGCGCCTTTTTCTATCGGGAGATCGCCGGGATCGAAATAATAAATCTTCCCGGCGGGTTTGAAGCGCACGCCGACTATCGTCACCATGAGGTTGTAACCTCCCGCAAACGGACGCACATCTGCTCAAGGTTGAGCAGCAAAGCGACGTGCGACTGAAGGCGAAGCCTCGCGTCCATCACCACCTGGACACACGCCGCGTACTGCTCCACCTCGAGAATGGGAGCAATGCGCCTCGCGGCCTCCTGCCATGCCGCAAATCGGTCCGCCTGAGCACCCGCGCGAACGCGCATGAGCTCGCGGAGCCACTCGGCGAGGAGCAGCAGGCCGTCTTCCGCGGGGATATCCTTCGCAAGGGATTGCCAAGACGCGGCCAACTCCCACGGCGATGCGCCGCCTCGGAGCCACGTCTCCGTCCATTCTATCACCCGTTCCATGAACCCGGCAAACGAAGGATCTTCCGCGCTCGACAAGCGGCCCACCACCGACATCGACGCTGGATCTGTGGAGGTAAATGGAGGTGCTGCAGAGAGGAGACAGGTAAACGAGCGAGACCGCAGTGTGGAGATCACCTTCTGGCGGCTCGTTGCGGTGAGAAGCGCGTAGGTCTCTGGCGCCGGTTCCTCCAGCGTCTTCAGCAGGCGATTGGCGGCGACGGGCGTCATCTCGTCCACCCCCAGGAGCGCGTACACCTTGCGCGCACCGTGGCCCTTCGTCGCGAGCCACGATTGAAGCGCCTCGACATCGCCGGCCCTGAGCCCCTCTTCGCCCGAAGTCCAAAAGTCGGGGTGCGATCCGGCCGCAAACTGCGCGCAGCTTCGGCACCGCCCGCACGGCGCCTCCGCGGCTGGCGCGCTGCAGAGCAGGGCTTGGGCCAACCACCTGACCGCCCTCACCGTCTGGGTTCGCTCGCCAATCAAAAGCAGCGCATGCCAGAGCTCCCCCGCGCGAAGCCGCTGCACCACGGCCTCCGGCAACTCGCCGGCGCCATCCGGGCGGTTCGCCACATCCCACTCCGCCAAGCTCGCAACCCGCCTTTCCCGCGTCAAAACTGTTCAAACCGCTCGATGTCGAGCACAAACACCGTCGCGCCACCGACCTGCACGTTGACCGGGTACGGGATGTACGACTCCATGCTCGCCCCCATCGGCGACATGGGCGCCACGACCTGCTCCCGCGCTTTGCACGAGCGCTGGATAATTTGCATCACCCGATCCACCAGGTGGTCTTCGACGCCAATCAGGAAGGTCGTGTTGCCTGCGTGCAGAAATCCGCCAGTCGACGCCAGCTTCGTCGCGCGAATGTCCTCTTTCACGAGATTTTGAGCCAGCTTGTTGCTGTCTTTATCCTGAACCACCGCGATGACGAGCTTCACGTGGGCTCACCCACCTCTACAAGTGTTGTTGGATGAGATTCCATACCATCGCCCGGATCTCCTGCTCAATCTCCTCCGGCGTTCTGGACGCGTCGATCCGCCTGCGCGCCTGCGGATCGGCTTGCCACAGCCGTTCAAACGCGTCCGCCACCCGCTCGAAAAAGGCGCGATCGCGCCGCTCCACCCGGTCCAACCCCCGGCCATCCGCGCGCGCATGAAGGCGCGCACGCGCCGTGGCCCAGTCGAGATCGAACCAGAGTGTCAGGTCGGGGCGCAGTCCCCCGAGCGCGTAGTCGTTCAGCGCCTCGACCCAGGCCTCGCCGAGCCCGAGCCCCGCCCCCTGATAGGCGATGGACGCGTCCACAAACCGGTCGCAGAGGACGATCTCGCCGCGCATCAGCGCGGGCCGGATGAGCTCCTCGACGTGTTGCGCGCGAGAGGCGGCGTAGAGGAGCGCCTCGGTGCGGGGCGCCATCTCCTGATGGCGCGGATCGAGCAAGATGGCCCGCACGGCGTCGCCGATGCGCGTGCCGCCGGGCTCGCGGGTGACGACGACAGCAAAGCCCTGCGCCTCCAGCCAAGCCGCAATGCGGAGGAGCTGCGTGGTCTTGCCGGCCCCGTCGATCCCCTCAAATGCAATGAACAGTCCCTTACGCATCGCACACCTCAATGGTTCCGTCGGTATCCACACCCACGATGTCGTAGCCCTTGGCCCACATCTGCGCGAGCACGTCGGCGTGCGCTCGAGAGATGACCTGGCCGGGCCATACCGCCGGCACGCCCGGAGGATACGGCGCGATGGGGCGCTTGGCGATACACCCCGCCGCTTCGCGGAGCGGGACGCGGCGGCTCGGCAATCGCTCCGTCTCGCTCGGACGAACATCGACGTCCGCGGGAAGCTCGTAGAGATGCGCCACCATCGGCGATTCATCGTGTTCGGCGGCGTCATCCTCAGCTCGCCACGCCTCGTAGACGGCAAAAAACCGGGCGAAGTCGCGCTCCGTCTGGCCAAAGCCAAAGAGCGCGAGGGCGCCACAGGCGTCCCAGTATTCGAGAAACATGCCGTCCGCCTCGAGCCGCCTGGCCAACTCGGCGCTCCTGCTCTCCGCACCGGTCGGGACCCATAGGCGCATGGGGTCCTCGCGCTCGTCGAATCCGCGATACATCTCGATCCGATCCAAGGTCTCGCGCACGATGTCGCGGCCGGATCGCAGAAACGCCTGCGCGGCATCGAGGGCCGCGAGGAGCAGGTATGATGGGCTCGTGGTGTGGAGAAACAAGAGCGCCTCGTGGACGGCGCGCGCAACATCAGGCCGCGACACGTGAACCCAAGCCGCCTGTGTCAAGCAAGGAAGCGTCTTGTGCGGGCTTTGGACGACGATATCAGCGCCCTGTGCCACGCTGTGAAGGGGCAGGCGCGGGTCCAGCCCAAAGTGCGCCCCGTGCGCCTCATCCACCAGGAGCAGGGCGCCATGGCGATGCGCCACATCGGCAAGCGCGCGAACGTCCGCGGCAAACCCCTGATACGTGGGACTTGTCACAAACACAGCCCGGACGCCTGGCCGTTGGGTGAGGGCCACCTCGAGCGCCTCAGGCGAAGGCGGTTGAAACGCCTGGCGCGAGGCATCCCACGGGCTCGCCACCCAAAGAGGGCTTGCGTCGGCATACACGAGCCCGCGCCACACACTCATGTGACAGGGTCCCATAACGAGCACGCGGTCGCCCGGCGCCTGGCACGCGCCCTTGATGGCCGCCATCACGCACGCCGTCGCCCCGTTCACCGAGTAGTAGGTTCGGTGCGCCCCGTAGTGGCGCGCGCAAAGTTCCTCGGACGCCGCGATGCAGTCGCTTGCGCTGTGAAAGTTGTCGAGGCCCTCTAGCTCGGTGAGGTCCAACTTCAAGGCCTGGCCAAGCCAAGACGATAGCGGCTGGGGCAGATACCTGCCGTGGTGACCTGGCACATGAAATGACGCGCGCTCTCTGGCCGCGTGTCGCATCAACCGGTCCAAGATGGGCGTCTCAGCCATGAAGGTCTCCGCCAGAGCAGCCATGGAAGTGTCCTGTCTCATGCCCTGCGTCACTCACCGGGTCCCCCGCGGCGAAACCTTTCGGCGCGCCTCGCCACCTCGTGCCGGATCAGCCAACCTATGGCCACCGCGCTCGCGATGGCGTACAACAGTCCAAAGAGCGGCCAGACGACTTTGCTCACGCTGTTTCAACGCCCCTTTGCACGTCGCGAATGCTGTCCCCATTGTACCATGGCGACTCGCGCATCGCTCCACGCTCACGCGGTTCGGCATCGCGGCACACCCGCGGCACACACATCGCTGCGACGGCCGAGCCTTGCGGCGCGTCCCGCATCCGCGCACACGGCGCGAATCGGCAGCACCAGCGGATGTCGTCCCGGAGATCGCCTCCACCTACCCACCTACGCGCGAAGGCGCACCGCATACGCGATGCGCCTTCTCCACTTCTCCATCAAACTTCTTAAAACTCGCGTTCACAGCGCCAAAGCTGATAGCCAAATCAGCTTCATCTGCTCCACGTAATGCTGATAATCGTCGTCCTCCACATCGGTCTGGACGATCTCGCGCTCACACGCGTTGCAAATCAACTGACCGCAGACTCGCATGCCCTCCAAGCCGGCGCGCCCGCAGATGATGCAACTGTCGGACGGACAAGCCGCTCCCCAAAGCGCCTCGAGGTCCGCCATCTCCTTCATCTCCCCATCACCTTCTCAGAGAGGCCATTTTCACCGTCACATAGGACCAGTCTTGCACGAAACGCATCGGGGCATACGCGGAGCCCATCCGTTGCGCTCATTCTCACTCACTTCACCGTATGTCGAACCGGCCCAACGGTTCCCCTTCGTCTGCGAATTCGGGTGTTGAATGGGGGGCCATGCTATAATCTCTTCGAAATGGGGGTGGAGAGGTGAAATCGCCCGGATCGGGTACGGCCAAGCTGGCTCGCGGAACCTCTCTCTACGTGATCTGCGTGGCCCTCGCCAAGGTGCTGGGGCTAGTCTGGGTGATTCCCGTGACTGCCATCATTGGACCGACAGGAAACGGCATCTACGGAAACGCATATGCCGTTTACAATATCCTTCAACAACTCGCGACGGCGGGCTTTCCGCTCGCCATGGGCAAGCTTATTGCCGAACGCCGGGCGCGCGGAGAGCGCGCGGTTGTCGAGCACATCTACCGCGTCACGATGCGCTCGCTCATGCTCTTCAGTGTCTGCGCTTTCGCGGTCATGTGGTTTGCCGCACCCGTCTTCGCGCACATGATCTCCTTGAAAGACAGCACGGCGTCCGTCGAGCAAAACGTGCCCAGCATCCGCGCCGTGTCGCTGATGCTGCTCGTCATCCCAGCGATGAGCGGGTTGCGCGGCTATCTGCAGGGATTTCAGCGCCTCGAGGGACCCGCCTACTCGCAGACGTTTGAACAGCTGTTCCGCGTGATCGCCATGGTGGCAGGTGCGTACCTGGTGGTGGACGTTTGGCACCGCGATCGCGCCGTGTATGGCGCGGCTGCCGCGACCTTCGGCGGATTTGTCGGCGGCCTCGCGGGGCTTGTCCTCCTTGTCGCTTACGCGCTCCCCGTTCGCCGGCGAGAACGGCCGCTGGGCTACGACGAAAGCCCGTTTCGCAGCAGCCAAATTCTGCGCATGGTCTACCGCATCGCCCTGCCCGTCAGCTTGGGCGGGCTGGTCGTGCCCATCGCGAACCTCGTCGATTCGTGGACCGTGACCAACCTTCTGCAGATGAGCGGCGAGAGCTACGCGCAGGCGGTCGCCAATTACGGCATCCTGACGCGCCAAGCCATGTACCTCGTCATGCTGCCCATGTCCTTCGCCTACGCCATCGGCGTGTCAGTGCTGCCGAGCGTTTCGGCGGCGAAGGCCAAACGGAACCAAGGCGATCTGCAGGCGAATATCACGTTCACGCTCCGAACGATGTTCCTCATGAGCTTCCCGACGTCGGCCGCGCTGCTCGTGCTGAGCCGCCCCATCAATCTGGCTCTGTTTGGCACCACGGCCGGATCGAACATTATCTCGACCGTGTCTTTCATGAGCATCTTCGCGAGCATGGAGCTCATTTCGACCTACGTCCTGCAGGGCCTGGGCAAGATGTATCGCCCGGTTCGAAACATGTTCATCGGCCTCGGCATCAAGACGGCGCTCAACTTCGCCCTCATCCTCAGCTTGCACAGCGCGCTCGGGGCGGCGCTCGCCACGACGTTCGGGTACATCGTCTCCTCTCTCCTGAACGTGGCGGCCGTCCGCAAGTACGGGCAGGTCCGCTTCTCGCTGCGCAAGCTGATGCGGCCGTTTTTCCGCGCCGCGCTCATCGCCGGGATCGCCATGTTCGGCGCGGACTACGGATTCATGCGGCTGTTTCACGGGACCCATGGGCCGGAAGTGCGCCTGGAGGCCGTCCTTGAACTGCTCATCGCAGGCGGCGTCGGCGCCCTCGTCTATCTGCTTCTCGTCGCGCGATCCGGCGCGATGACGGAAGAGGAATTTCGCAGCGTGCCCGGGATCGGCAAGTACCTCGGAAGGATGGCGCGGAAATTGCGCAAGCCGCCCCGGCGGCCTGGCACGGAGCGGCTACGCAAGTACCCATAGGTGAAGGACGGCGAGAGCAGCAAGCCCTGGAAGACCGAGGAAGCCGGCAGCGAGGACGGTCACGGGATTGACCGGAAGGTGAAACCCGAGATAGCTTCCGATGACGTCGACCACCACCATGAGCAGGCAACCGACCACCAAACCGCGCAGCATCCACAGAAACGCGCGACTCGGCTTTTGGAAAAACTGACTGGCCACGAGGGCGCCGAGCAGCACGGCACCGCACCACAGCCACACGGACGAGACGTGCATAGCCGACCCTCCCCAGCTTCATTCGACGCGCCATTCGTCGGAGGTCCAGTCGAACTCGGGTCCATCGAATTTGATGCCGTTTTCTCGCGCCAGTCGAAACAGGTAATTGAGCTGGCGCTCTGCGGCACTCATGCGAAACACGACGTGATCGATCAAGAGTGGGTCCGAGACGGTTTCGAACTGGCGCCTGGCGATCTCGAGTTCGCGCCAGCTCTTCAGGATTTCGCGGAGAAACTTATGACGATCCATGAGGTCCGGCACGTCAAGCGAGTGGACTTCCGGTCGTGAGCGGCGCTCGGTCTCCGGCGACGCCGCTATGCCGGATCGGCGGCGCGCCCATGGCAGAACCGTATGCGCTGAAGATGCGTGCGGGGACGACTTCGGATCCGTTGGCACCACGCTCCGGTCCCTCCCTTGTCCAAGTTAATACATCATAGGCGGGAGGGACGCGGAATATGACACGGAGCGTGTCGGGGCGGAGCCTGCCGCGTTGCCGTTTACGAAAGCCGCCGGTTGAGCCAGCGTTGGACGCCGTCCCCGAGAAAGTTAAACGCGACGACGCTGAACACGAGCGCAAGTCCGGGGAACAAGACCAGCCACGGCGCTAGCTGGAGATAACCTTGGGCGGACTGCAGCATTGAACCCCAGCTCGCCGTCGGGGGCTGAACGCCGAGCCCCAAATATTCCAAGCTCGCCTCCGCGACGATACTGGACGCCATGGCCAAGGTGGCTTGCACGATAATGGGCGTCAAGGCATTGGGAAGTATGTGGCGAAAGATGATGCGTGCGTGCGTGCATCCCACGACCCTCGCGGCGTCAATGTAGTCCTTCCCCAGTTCCTGCAACATCTGTGCCCGGGCCGTACGCGCGAAGGTGGGCACCAAGCCGATGCCTATGGCAATCATCGCATTGCGCGAACCTGGGCCGAGCATGGCCGCGAGCACGAGGGCCAGGATGAGAAATGGAAACGCCTGAATGGCGTCGATGATGCGCATGATCAGCCAGGTGTCCAAAAAACCACGAAAATACCCTGCCACGAGCCCAACAGGAACACCGATTCCCGCACCGACCACCAGTGCCCCTACGCTGACCTCCATCGACGTGCGAGCGCCGTACAGAATCCTGGCCAGCTGATCGCGCCCGAGTTGATCTGTGCCGAACCAATGGTGCGCGGACGGCGGCTGAAGCACCGCGCTGTAATCTACCTGATTGGGTCCGTAGGGAGAAAGGTACGGTGCAAGGACGGATACAGCCAAGATGACAACCACGAGCACTGCGCCGATGACGAGCGATGGGTTCACACTCCGCGACGTTTTCGGTGCGGGAACGCTCGCCTCGACAGAGGCTGGATGGGTCGATGAAGACTGAGGTTCAGGTGCAAGGCTCATCCCTCTACGCCTCCCCCGCCGGCGCGGATGCGCGGATCAATTCGGCTGTACGTGAGATCGATGACAAGATTGACGAGAATGACGATGAGGGCCGCGACAAGGGCCGTTCCCTGCACCGTGGTGTAGTCTCGACTAAACACACTTTGAACTAGGAGCTGCCCAAACCCAGGGAGCGAGAACACTTGCTCCGTAATCACGAGTCCGCCCAAGAGCCCTGCAATTTGAAGTCCCCCTGCCGTGAGAACCGGTACCAGCGCGTTGGGCAGCGCGTGCCTGAGGGTGACGCTCGCGCCCTTGAGCCCCTTCGCCCACGCCGTCCGCACAAAGTCCTCGCCAAGCGCATCGACGAGGCTGGACCGAAGCATGCGCAATAACACGGCCGCTTCCCGGATTCCTGTTGCGACGCACGGCAGCAACATACACTCGAAGTTTTTGACGGGGTCTTGCCAAAGCGGGACGTAGAGCGAATTGGATACGAGATGAAACTTCACCGTGAACAGCAACAGAAACAGAATGCCGAGCCAAAACGGCGGCACGGAAATCCCAACGGTCGAAGCAAACATAGCGACGAAGTCGGCTACACGCCCCTTCATCACCGCCGCCGCGATACCAAGGGGAAAGGCAATCACCGTTGCGACGATCATCGTGCCAATCGCGAGCTCTACGGTCACAGGTAACCGTTGGAGAATGAGCTGCGAAACGGACTCGTGGTCGACGAGCGAGGTACCTAAGTTGCCTTGTAAGACATGCAACAACCATGTGAGGTACTGAACGATGAGCGGCTTATTGAGGCCCATCTGTGCGTCCAAGGCGCGGATGGCCTGTGGAGTGGCGTCTTGCCCCAGCAGAATCTCAGCAGGATTTCCAGGTATAAGATGGATGAAACTAAACACCATGATGCTGAGAAAAAACAGGACGGGAAGCATGGTGATGAGTCGCTCGACCACGTAACGCACGAGATTCACCTTCTAAATTCGAACTGGGCCTCGCCACGAGAGTGGCGGAGGCCCGTGGAGATGTTGCGAATTCACGACAACCACATGGAATAGAGGCGGAAGACACCGTCTGGATACGACTGAAAACCGTGAAGCTGCTTGGAATAGGCGTACGTGTTGTTTGGGAAATACAAGAACACGTAGGGCGCCTGCCGATGCAGTTCTTGAACAAACTCGTCGTAGTAGACCTTTCGCTTGTCCATCGATAGTGTCTCGCGGGCCTCGTCCAGCAGCTTGTCGGCTGTCGGATCACTGAAGTTCGAGCCATTCTGCGCGCCGCCCGTGTGCCAGAACTGATATGCGTTGTTGTCTGGGTCGATCCGTCCCGACCAACCTAAGGCCGAAGCCTGAAAATCGTGGTCCGTGTTATTGGCAAGGAGGGTACCGAACTCCAACTGTTGGATATTCATCTGAATGTGATACGGCTGCAGCATGCTCTGCACGATCTGAGCGATTTCGGTAGAAACCGGGTTGTTCGCAGTCTGGAGCGTAAAGCTGAATCCATTTGGATCCCCGGCCTCTTTCAGATAGCGCTTGACCAGTGCAGCATTCGGCGCGGGTGGCAAATCCAGCGTCCGATTGAAGACCGGCGATTCAGGACTGAACGGCCCCCATGCGGGCGTTGCCTCGCCCTTGAGCGCGACATTGACGAGCAAGGAGCGATTGATGGCTGCATCCACAGCCAAACGGAGGTATTTGTTGTTAAATGGCGGTTGTGTCACGTTGAGATAAATGCCTTGATATCCCAGACCCGGTTTGTTCGACACCACGAAGTTCGGGTTCTTTTCCAGGAGTCCAAGCTGTTGCGCCGGCACTTGGTCGGCCAGCTGGATGCTTCCGTTCTCAAGATTTGTGATTTCAACGTTTGGATCCGTGAAAATCTTGAACGTGACCTCACTGAGTTTAGGCTTTCCTTTCCAATAGTGAGGGTTGGCCACCAGCGTGATATGGTCGCCCTTGACCCGGCTCGAGAACATGAAAGGCCCCGTTCCGACAGGGTGATCAGGATAATTGGCTCCTTCCTTCTTCACGGCGGTCGGTGACACCATCATGCCAGCGCGGTCTGTCAAGACCGCGAGCAGCGGACTGTAAGGATGCGACAGACGTACGATGACAGTGTATTCGCCCTGCGTTTCAACGCTTGAAATAGAGGAGAGCTCGTTTCTACGCGCCGAAGTTGCGGCCATATCCCGCTCGAGATTGAATTGAACCGCCTGAGCATTGAACGGCGTACCGTCCTGAAATTTGATTCCATGGCGAAGCTGAAACGTGTACACCAGACCGTTTTTTGATACGGAATATGACTCAACTAGGTTTGGAACGATTTTTCCTGTAGGCGTCAGGGAAAATAGCGTGTCGTAAATGTTCGCCATCACCTGTCGGTCTACAAGCGCACTCGAAAGGGCTGGATCGAGCGTCGCGGGATCAGCCTGCAATCCGACCGTAAGCGTGGCCGATTGCACGTCGGCGGCGCCCGACGCCGTCTTCTGAGCCGCAGGCTGCGTTGTCTCAGCCGTGCCGCATCCCGTGACGACACCTACGAGCGCCATGACAGCGAGAGCGCCGAACCACTTCTTCCGTTTCATGTGACATGAACCCCCTTATTCTTGGCGAAGGACGGAGTACGTTTGTGAGAAGGCGTCGTCTGCGCCATTCGACCGATCTGACATGATGACTCGCAGATCCTTGGCTACATGGCGCTCCATGGCAACATGCGCGGCGGCAGCATCCCCCCTTTCAATGGCGTCCATGATCTCGCGGTGGTCCCCTACGATGCCGACGTCGAGATTCGGGATAGACAGTAGAGCTCTCCAATAGAACTGAACGAGATCTGTGATTTCGTGCATGGCTCTTAAGATTCTTCGGTTCCCGCACATGCGCCAAATGCACTCGTGGAACTCCTTGTTGAGGGTCACCACTGCGTCCCAATCTCTCCGCGCAACGGCTTCCTCGGTGTGTTGGATGTTTTCACGCAACTCGCTTAAGAGCGCCGTATCGGGATTCGCGGCTGCGCGCTCAGCGCACACCGGCTCGAGGGCGAGCCGCATCTCGTATAATTCAGCAAAGTCGCGATGGGTAGGCTGAAACACGCGAACCCCATCCGCATCTTCGACGAGGAGCTCGCGCTGAATGAGCAGCCGAATGGCTTCGCGAACCGGACTTCGGCTCACCTTGAGCTTCTCCGCAATGTGCGTCTCTACCACCTTGTCGTTTGGCTTAAACTCCCCTGACAAGATGGCACTGTATAGGTACCTGTAGACCTGCTTCACCAACGGTTCACTGCGTTGAATGGCTGTCACCAATCGCCTCTCCGTTCTCTGTGTCTACCGTCGACGGTCGACGGTAGACTCGACATCTCATTTTGAATTCGATTATAAGCCGAATCTATCTGGAAACTCAATGCATTTTGAAATTCATCTTTTTCAAGCTTCCGTTCTCTCCACCACACCAACTCACCGCCGGACGCCGCGGTCGAGGTGACACGCGGATCCCACCTTGCCCCAGCTTCATCGCGCGCCCGTAAACGTTCAACGCCCAACCGAGCGAATCACTCAACCCTGTAGGCGCTCGGTGGGCGTGTGCATGGGTTACAGCGCGCGTCTACCCTCAAGGGCTTTGGCGAGCGTGACCTCGTCGGCGTACTCCAGATCGCCGCCGACCGGCAGTCCGTGGGCAATGCGCGTCAGTTTGACCTGAAACGGCTTCAACAGGCGCGAGATGTACATCGCCGTCGCCTCCCCCTCCACGTTGGGGTTGGTCGCCAAAATGACCTCGTCGATGTCGTGCTCGCCAACCCGCGTCACCAATTCGCGAATGCGGATGTCCTGCGGCCCAATCCCCTCCATGGGCGAGATGGCGCCGTGCAGCACGTGGTACAGCCCGTGATACTCGCGCGTGCGCTCCATGGCGATCACGTCACGCGGCTCCTGCACGACGCAGATCACGCGCGGATCGCGGCGCGGATCGCGGCAAATCGCACAGGGAGACGCCTCCGTGATATTGCAACAGACCGCACACTCGGTTAGGCCCGTTTTCAAATCGATGAGGGCCTTGGCGAAAGCCTGCACGTCGGCTTCCGTCATCTCCAGGACATGAAACGCCAGGCGAGCGGCCGTCTTTGGGCCCACGCCGGGCAGCTTCATGAAGTGTTCGATGGCCCGCGCCACCGGCTCCGGATATCCGTACATCTCAGAACATCCCCGGCAGGTTCAATCCGCGCGTGTATTTGCCCATGACTTGCTCGGCGAGATCGCTCGCCTTCTGTGCGGCGTCCTGAATCGCCACCAGAATCAGATCCTGGAGCATGTCCACGTCATCGGGCGACACCACGCTCTTGTCGATCTCGACCGCCACGACATCTTTGTGCCCGTTCATCCTCACCTTCACGGCGCCACCCCCGGCCGTGCCTTCCACCACTTCTTCCGCGAGCGACGCCTGCGCCTTCAAAATCTCCTCCTGCATCTTCTTCGCCTGGCGCATCAACTGGTTCATGTTTTTCATGGGTCGTCTCCCTCGTCTTCCACCGTGACTTTGTCAGGCCCAAACAGATCCACGGCCAACTGGACCACGTCCGCCGCCTGCGCCTCGCCCTGTTCGGGCGATCCGGCGTCATCCGCGGCCGCCGGCGCGATGGACGCTGCGAACTCTTCCCAGTCGGCCTGGAGAATCGCGAACAATTGCATGGGTTGTCCGAGCGCTTCCGCCAAGGCGGCCTCGATGGCCGCGCGGTCCGCCTGCTTCATGACGGCCTCGCGGTGGATGCGGCTCTTGAACGACAACACGACGGCGTGCGGCGTGACGAGCGCCACGTCCCCGTGCAGGAGCCAAGCGTGCGTCTGCACGCGCTTGGTCTTCACAGAAGCCAGCACGTCCTGCCAGACGGCGCGCAGGCGCGACTCAAGAGCCTCATCCCTGTCGCGGTACAGCCGAGCGAGCGTCTCCCGCTTCCGGTTGGCGGCGGCCCGCGCAGGCGCAGGCCGAGGCGCAGGCCGAGGCGTGGCCGGGCGCGCGCCCTGTGGGCCGTCGGCCGGTTCATCCGCCGAGCCGCTCGCGTCCACCGGTCTATGCGCCTCCGCCGGGCGGCCCTCCTCGACAGCCGCCGGACGAGGCGCTTGGTTCTCGACGCGGCTGGTGCCTGGCGCCTGCCCCGAGCCGGGGCGATGGGCGGCGGCGTCCGGCGCGAGGGTCCTCGCTTCCGCCGCGAGGCCCATGAGCACCGCTTCGAGGGCCAGCCGAGGCTCTTCCACGTACCGAAGCTGCGTGTACAGCTCGCCCAACCTGCGCATGGCCGTGAGCAGCCAATCCGCGCTCACATCGTCCCGCGCCGCCAGCGCGCGGTACGGCTCCACCGGTTTCCCCGCGAGCGATTCAGGGCTTTGCGACAGCTTGACGATAAACAAATCGCGCACCACTTGCAACAAGTCGTGGACGATGCGGCTCGCATCCTTGCCCGAGGCGTACCAGTGCCCAAGCCGGTCCATGGCGCGAAGAAACGACTGCTCGGCGAGATCGCCCACGAGCGCGACCAGCGAGCCGATGTCGACGCTTCCCACGACATCGGCGACGATGGTGTCGTCGATCCGGCCATTCCCAAACGCGGCCGCCTGTTCAAACAGCGCGAGCGCGTCGCGCAGCCCGCCATCTGCGGCTTCGGCAAGGCGCCACAGCGCGGAATCCTGCGCTTCGATGGCCTGGCTGTGTGCGACAAAGCGCAGCCGCTCCACGATGGCCTCGGGCGAAATGCGGCGGAAGTCGAAGCGCTGGCAGCGCGAGATGATGGTGGCAGGCAGGCGGTGCGGCTCGGTGGTGGCGAGGACAAAAAGCACGTGCGCGGGCGGCTCCTCAAGGGTCTTGAGCAGCGCGTTGAACGCCTCCGGCGTGAGCATATGGACCTCGTCCACGATGTACACCTTTTTCTTGGCCATCGTGGGGAGGTAATGGACGTGATCGCGCAGGTCTCGAATTTCATCCACGCCGCGGTTCGACGCGGCGTCAATCTCCTGCACATCGACATTCGATCCGCGTTGAATACTGACACAGGCCTCGCAGGCGTTACAGGGCTCGACGCCGTCCTGCGGCTTAAGGCAGTTGACCGCCTTGGCCAAGAGCTTGGCGGTGCTCGTTTTGCCCGTGCCGCGCGGCCCGCAAAAGAGGTACGCGTGCGCCAGCTGCCCGCTGCGCAGCGCGTTGGTCAGCGTCTGACGCACGTGGGGCTGCCCGACCAGGTCCTCAAACGTCTGCGGCCGATACGCGCGGTAGAGTGCCTGATACGCCATGCTGGGCCTCCTTCCATCGATACTCTACCACAGGAGGAGGCCCGTTTCACGGCGAGCGGCGGCCCGCCTCTGGCGCCGCCCATTCGTTAGGACGACTGCCGGTGGCGAATCACCGTGAGCGAGGACGATCTCGTCTGAGGCAGGGACACGGTGAACGTGGTGCCGAAGCCCTTGGAGCTCACGCGGATTTGGCCGCCGTGATCGGCCACAATGCGCTGGCAGATGGCGAGCCCCAGGCCGGTGCCCTTTTCCTTGGTGGTGTAGAACACGTCGAAGATGCGATCGAAGAGGTAATACGGGATGCCGGGCCCCGTGTCGGAGAACTCGAGTTCCACGCGGCCGTCGGCGGCGCGGCCGCGGACGGTGAACCGCCCGCCTTTGTCCATGGCCTCGAGCGCGTTTTTGGCGAGATGCAGAAACAGCTGTTCCATCATACCGCGATCCGCCTGCAGTTCGAGGTCTGCCGGCACTTCGAACACGGTCTCGACGCCACGCTTCTCCGCCTCCTCGTCGAGCCACGGCCGCAGATGTTGGAGCACCTCGAGGACGGAGACGGATGTCCAGGTCATCTCGTGCGGCTTGGACAACATCAGAAGCTCTGCGACGAGCGCGTTCACCCGCTCGATTTCTTGCATCATCACCCGAATATAGGCGATCTCGTCGAGCATATCGGCGCGCTCGAGGCGCTGTTCAAGCAGCTGGAGAAACCCTTTGATGGTGGTCAGCGGGTTTCGAATCTCGTGGGCCACACCCGCGGCCAACCGCCCGATGGTGGCGATGCGCTCGATGCGCTCCGTGTGCTGGTTGAGCAGCGCGAAATTGCCCATATCCCGCAACACCACGTACACACCCGGCTCGTCCGACTGCGCGTGGCGGGCGACAAACGAGTCCATCAGGACGTGGCGGACCGTGCCCCCGACCTCCCATTTGACCACGGCGTCGCGGTACTCGCAGTCTTCGGACACGATGCGGCAGAGCAGCTGATATTCCTCCGAATCTATGGGTAAAACGTCGCTGAGCGGCGCGATGCTTCGCTCCTCCGTCCAGCCAAACAAATCCCTGGCGAGCCGATTCTCCAAGCGGATGAGCAGGCTTTTGGAAAGGAACACCACACCTGCGTGAATGAGGTTCACTTGCCCGGATTGTGATTCGCAAACCGCGGTTGACTTGCGTGTGCCGCGCACAGGCATCACCCACTCTGTATCTCAGTCGTTGTCTAGGGTGTATTCGTAACGCCCTGGGCAAATCCTGCTGCGTCGACGAAAGATCCCTCGATTCGACGACGTTCGACACCCTGGACCGAGCCGCGCCTCACGGTTCCGCATGCTCCAGGCTCCGGCCCCGGATGAAGGACAAGTGCCTCGCAGGGGGCGTCTATCTGAAAGCGCTTACAAACCTGCGCACACGAAACGCGGCCTTGAACCAAACCCCGATCAGGCACCCCCGCGTCGCCCGAAAGGTCTCCCTTAGTGCTGCTTCCGTCAGGACCTGACACGGTTCGGGAGTTTTCGCCGCGCGGGACCCAATCAGGATTTGGTCCAAAGCCGCGTACAGCCCTTTTTGGCACAATCGGTGCCCGGCACGCCGGACACCGATCCTCTGGCGGAGAGAGTGGGATTCGAACCCACGAGGCCCTTGCGGACCTACCCGCTTTCGAGGCGGGCTCTTTCGACCACTCAGACATCTCTCCGCGATGGTCTCAAGACACTTCTCCCCTCGCGCCACGCCGCGCGCGACGCTCACGGAAGAAGTCCGTAAGTAGTTTAGCACAATCGTCCGCCAAAATGCCAGAGGTAATTTTCGGCGCATGGTTCCAAAGCCCGGGCTCCAACAAGCGCACCTTGGACTCGACGGCGCCGCCCTTCGCATCGGACGCGCCATACACGAGCCGCCCCACGCGGGCGAGGACCATCGCGCCAGCACACATCGGACAAGGCTCGAGTGTGACATACAGCGTGCAGTTTGTCAACCTCCAGCCCCCGACGCGGCGACTCGCCTCCGCGAGGGCCACCATTTCCGCGTGCGCGGTGCCGTCTCGCCACGTCTCCCTCAGATTCAGGCCCTCGCCGATAATGCGCCCATCTTCCACCACCACGGCGCCGACGGGCACCTCGCCCCAGCGAGCCGCCTCTCGCGCCAGCTCCAGTGCCCGCCGCATGAACCGCTCGTCCGCCGCCTCACGCATCACGCCTGCCCTCCGCTTTCGCCTTCCGCCGCGCGTCCCTCGTCGCCTCTGGCACTGTGCATACCGCTCGGATGATGGGGATGGCTCGAAACGCGCATCACCGCCTGCGTCAGCTCGCGCAGGATGTCGGATCGGAGCTGAGGGCGCAGGTATTCCACCTGCACGTACAACTGCCCCTCGTCCGAGGTGGCGTATCGCGGAGGCAGGTGATTCAAGGCCATCGCGAGGACATCGTCGACACATCGGTCGCAGTGACATGGCAAGAGTTTGAGGAGCTCGGGCTCCCTCAGGATCTGCCTCGCCAGCACTTCCGTCATGTTGACGATGGCCATCGACATCGCCTCCTCGCGCGCGACTGTTGCCCCCAGTATAGCAAAACGGCGGTCGCGCCGCCCTCGCTTTGGGCACCTTTGGGCACCTATCCCGCGTCGCCTGCATAGGGTATGTCGATTTCGTTGTCTGCGCCTAGCGGCGTCATGCGAAGGAGGAACTGCCCATGTGCGGAATTGCTGGCTGGGTCGATTGGACGCGCGATTTGCGATCCGAGATCGACACTGTGAAACGAATGGGGCAGGCGCTCGTGTCGCGCGGTCCGGATGCGAGCGGCTGGTTCGCGGCGGCGCACGCGCTCTTCGCCCATCGCCGGCTCATTGTCGTGGACCCCGAGGGCGGCAAGCAGCCGATGACCCGGACCGTGAACGGCCGCAGCTACACCATCGTGTACAACGGCGAGCTCTATAACACCGAAGAGCTCCGGCGCGATCTCGCCTCGCGCGGGTACGGCTTCGACGGCTACTCCGACACCGAGGTCCTGCTCGTCTCGTACATCGCGTGGGGCGAGGCGTGCGTCGAGCGCTTGAACGGCATTTTCGCGTTCGCCATCTGGGACCAGGCGGAGGAAAAACTCGTGCTCGGGAGGGATCGGCTCGGCGTCAAGCCGCTGTTTTTCACGCGGATCGGCGAGGGACTCGCCTTCGGCTCGGAGTTGAAGGCGCTGCTCGCACACCCAAGTGTCGAACCCGTCATCGACGAGACGGGGCTGGCGGAGATCTTTGCGATTGGGCCGGCGCGCACGCCGGGCCTCGGGGTGTTCAAGGGCGTCGAGGAAGTGAAGCCGGGCCATCTGCTCATCGCGCGGCCGGATGGCATCTCCGTCCGCCGGTACTGGAAGCTTGAAAGCTATGAGCACACGGATTCCCTGGAGAAGACGGTGGAGACCGTGCGCGACCTGTTCATCGATACGGTCGAGCGCCAGCTCGTGTCCGACGTTCCCCTTGGCACCTTCCTGTCGGGAGGCCTCGATTCAAGCGCGGTTTCGGCCGTCGCGGCGCACTACTACCAGAAGATGGGGCGGGATCGTCTGCACACCTACGCCATTGAGTTCGTGGACATGGAGAAGTACTTCCAGGCCAACGCGTTTCAGAAGAGCCTCGATGGCCCCTGGGCGAAGATGATCGCCGAGCATATCGGCAGCATCCATCATCCCATTGCGTTTGACACGCCGGATCTGGAGCGCCATCTCGCGGATCCGCTCTTCGCGCGCGATCTCCCGGGCATGGCGGATATCGACACGTCACTGTACCTATTCTGCCGCCGCGTGAAGCAGGATGTGACGGTCACGCTGTCCGGCGAGGCGGCGGACGAGGTGTTCGGCGGCTATCCGTGGTTTCACCGCGAGGACGCGCTCGCGGCGGACACGTTCCCGTGGTCGCTGCGGCTCTTCGAGCGCATGGCCATCATGTCGGATGAGCTCAAACAGCGCATTCGCCCGGAGGAGTACGTCAAGGAGCGTTACCGGGAGGCGCTTGCTGAAGTGCCGCGCCTGCCGGGGGAGACCGGTCGGGACGCGCGCGTGAGGGAAATCGGCTACCTGTCGATCACGCGCTTCATGCCCACCCTGCTCGACCGCAAGGACCGCATGAGCATGGCCTCAGGGCTTGAGGTGCGCGTGCCCTTTTGCGATCACCGGCTGGTGGAGTACGTGTTCAACCTTCCCTGGGAGGTGAAGACCGCGGGCGGCGAGGTGAAGGGCATCCTGCGGCTTGCGATGGAAGACTTCTTGCCGCGCGAAGCGTTGTACCGCAAGAAGAGCCCGTACCCGTCCACGCCTCATCCGGCCTACCTGGCGCTGGTGCGCGACAAGGCGCTCGCCATGCTGGACGATCCGTCCTCGCCCATCCTGCCTTTTGTCGACGCGAACGCGATCCGGGCGTTGGCCGAGATGAGCAAGCGCCCCATGGAGCATCGGCCCTGGTTCGGGCAAATCATGGGCACCGCGCAGATGTTCCACTACCTGTGGGAAGTGAACGAGTGGATGAAGGCGTATCGCGTCCGGGTGATCTGATGGCGCGGGACGCCGGGCCGAAGCCTTCGGGCGCGCAACGCGGGTACGTCTCAGGCGCGGGCAAGCTCCAAAGCGGCGAGGCCACGGGCGCGCATACGCGCCGCGCTGATGGCGCAGGCTAGCGGGAGACCGAAGGAGGCTGGTCACCGTGGTGCCCGACTGGCTTTGGGGATTGGCGTTTGTCGTCGGCATCGCCGCTGCGTGGGCCGTGGTTGACATCCGCGTGCGCAGGCACGACGCGCGAACGGGCCGAGATCGATGACTCGGCCCGCGCTCTCGGCCCGCGCTCGCGCGTTTGCCGCAGGCGAAACGTCTCAGGCGCCGGGCGTGAACGTGTAGGTGTCGCGCTCGGTGTTCACAATGCCGACCCCGTTCGAGATGGCAATGCCCACCGGCTTCACCGCCTGCGCAAAGCGCAGCCGCGCGCCCGTGCGCACGTCCAAACCGCCGTACGCCTGCGAGTTGATGGCGTGCCACCACACTTCGTGCCCACCCACCGCCACGTACGACGGCACGGAGGTCACGTTCCACAACTTTCCTTTTTCCTCGTCATACGCCTCGACGCCACCCGCGTTGGACGACCAGGCGATCACGCCATCCGCCGCGTGCAGCGTCGTCGGGTTCTCGTTCGACCCCTGTGCAACCGTTGTCGCGTGACCATCCGCCAAGTTCACGATTTGGACGGTAAACGGGATGTTCTGCGCCACACGGAGCACGTCCTGCGCTCGCTCGAGCACCAGCGCAACCTGCGAGCCGTCGACGGCGAAGTCCGAGATGACCTGGCTTCTCCCTTGCCCCGTCCGACGCATCACGGTGGAACTCGCGCCGGAAGCCAGATTTCGCTCATAGAGCGTCGTTTCAAGCGCCGCCTGGGCCCCGGATCCTTCCACCTTCTGCGTCAGCTCGTACAGATGGTCTCCCACGAGCTGCATCTTCAAGAGCACGCCAGTCGCGGGCGATGCGCGCCACACTTCAGAGGCTCGGCGCGTTTGCGTGTTGTACACGTCCACCCGCGTTTGGCCATCCGACATATCCATGGTGACATCCTGCCACGCAATCCAGTTGCCACTCGCCTGTTCGTCGTACGTCTCCCGGTAAGGCGCCGGGTTGGGCTGCGGCAGATAGGCGTGAAGGGCCGTCGCCCAGATGCGCCCCAGCTCGTACGATCCGGCCTTGGGCCCCCCGGGCACATGGACGCCAGGCGTCGGGCAGAGAAAGCCGGCGGCAGGGCTGTACGCGTCCGCGGGAAAGGCAAAGTTCACGGCCTCGCGCTTCAGAGGCACGGCCGCAGTCTGGGCGGAAGCTGCGCCTTGGGCGGCCTGTCCTGACGGGCCGTGCGGTTGTGCCGCCGTACCACACCCAGCCAGGTACACGGCGCTTCCCGCGAGCCCTAGGGCAACGGTCCATCGGTTCACGTGTCTCACAGAAATCCTCCCATCGAAAGCTTTTGAACGTTTCGACCCATCTGGGACACGCCGGGCTATTCGTCTCCCATTTCCGCCAAAAATCGATGATATCTCACTTTACCCGTAAATTTTCTAATTGTCAATTGATCCTCGAGATGCCTTGGCTCACCAGACGCCAGAACAAAGAGGCCCAAGCCGGATCCCCTTGGGACCCGACTCGGGCCATGGCCACGCTCCATCCGCTAGCGTCTTTCGCCGGGAGAGTCCAGCGGATGCACGGGTTCGTCGTGCCGCCGCATGACGTGATCCCAGTACAACAGGCCGCTCCCGACGAGGATGAGCATGATGGAAAGGATGATCATCCACATGATGGTTTCGGAGTCGAGATCCTGAAACCACGACACGAACTCAGGACCCACGGCGCTCCACCCCGCTTTCACCGGATAGCGTGCGCCTCAGCGCCCCAAGCTATGCGGGCCGCGCGGGCCATCCCGCGCGGGAACGCGGCGTGCGCCGAGCTGGAGACGCGCCGTCATCCGATCATAGGCGATCCGGCGCGGGCAAGATGAAGCTTGTACGCGTATTCGCACAAGAACTCGACCGCCTCCAGATGCCTTCGCGCATCGTCCGGCGTGTCGCCCCACGCGTAGACGCCGTGCGCGCGCACCAGCACCGCCGGGACGTCCGCCTGTGCCGCCTCCGCCACGGCCCATCCCAGCCGCTTTAAGTCCGCCCAGTTCGGCACGATCGGGATGCGCACCACGGCGTCTTCCTCCCAGTGACCAAGCGCCTTCACGAGCTCATGCCCCCGGATCTCGACGAAGCCACGATCGGCGTACAGCTCGCTCGCGAGGTTGTTGTACACGGTGTGCACGTGCACGATGCTGCCACAGTCGAACTTCTGGTACAGCGCGACGTGCACCGTCGTCTCCGCGGACGGCTTGTAGGGTCCCTCGCCCTGCACCCGCATATCGGCATCGAGCAGCAAGACGTCCTCCGGGCGAAGCCGCGCTTTGTCCGCGCCGCTCCGCGTGATGGCAAAGGTGAGGGGCGTATGGCTCACGCGAACCGACAGGTTGCCGCTCGTGGCCGGCAGCCAGCCGCGGCTCGCCGCGAACTGGGCCAGCTCGATCACGCGCGTCCGCGCCTCATCATAGGTGGGCATACACTTCGCTCCTCTTGTCCAAAATCGCGGCCGTGATGTCGTCAAACGTCTCAAACGGCAGGTGGGGCAGCCCGAGCTCGCGCACCAAGCGAAGGAGATCGCTTCGCGCAAAGACGAAGTCGGCCATCTTCGCCGCTTTCACGTCGGTCACCCCGTCGCCAATGGCGATGACGGGATCGCCCGGCTCGACCATCTCGCGGATGACGCGCGGCTTACACAGACCGCAGCCGCCATCGCAAGCCTCGTCGCAGGGCTTCGACCACACGACGCGCAGGCGCGGGCCGCTGGCGTCGATGCGATTGCAGTAGATATCCACCGGCGCTGTGGATAGATTGTGGATAACCGGTTCCACGAAAAAGTCGAATCCGCCGCTGACGATCGCGACCTTCCACCCGAGTTGTGCACAGGTGTGGATAAACTGTGGAAAACCGCGGCGGACGATCGTCGCCTCCTGGGCATAGGCCACCACGTCGGGGTACTTCTCGGACGGAATGAGGGCAAACATGGCCTCGACGCCGTCCTTGACGGATCGCTCGCCTGCCCGCACGGCCTGGATGATGGGCTCGCTGGCTTCCGGCGCGAAGTGGCGCATGATGCTCACAATCATGTCCCGCTCGGAGATGGTGCCGTCAAAGTCGCAGACCACGCGCACCGTCACGAGGGCATCCCCCACTTCTCGAGCGCCTGGCGGAGGGCGGGGCGGTCCTTCGCGGCCTCGGCGAGCGGTAGGCCGCGTTCGACGGCCCAGATGGCGTCGAAGAACGCGCGGCCGCCCATGCGCGCGCCGCCCGGATGGCCGTGGATGCCGCCGCCGGCGTTCAGGACGAGATCGACGCCCAAGTCCTGGTACAGGCGGGGCACAAGCCCTGGGTAGATGCCGGCGGACGGCGCGGGAAGCACGGGCTTGTGCGGCCCGTCCGCCCGCAGATGCGCGAGAAGCCGCTCTGTGGCCGCTTGCCCGAGCGTCACGCTGCCGTACATCGACGGAAAGATGCCGATGTCCGCACCGGCGAGCCGCATGAGCTGTCCCAGCACGATGTCCGCCGCGATGCCGTAGTTGGGCGATCCATAGAGCGCGCCCGACACCGCCGGGTGCGCCAGGATGGGCACGTGGACCTCGGCGTCGCGGGCGAGATCGGCCACCACGTCGTAGCCGTACGCCACAACGTTGACGAGGAGCGCCCCCGCGCCCTGCTCCGCCAACCGGCGGGCGCGATCGCGCAGGCTGTGCACGGGGCCGGTGAGGTTGACGGCGTACGCGGTCTTCCGGCCGGTGCGCTCTGCGATCTCGTCCGCCTTCGCCGCGTACGCGCGGACGCGCTCCTCTGGCGTGGCGTACGCTTCCGTGAAGAAGATTTCGTCGTCCTTGACGAGATCGACGCCGCCCTCGGCCTGCTCCGCAAACGCTTCGACGAGCTCCTCCAGGGTCAGACCGGCGCAGGCCTTGAAGATGCTCATGACGAGCGGGCGGTTGTGGGCTCCAAGCCGATCTCGCACGCCTTGCACGCCGAATTTGGGCCCGGGGAACTGGCGCACGAGCTCGTCCGGCAGCTGAAGCCGCTCGAGGCGGATCTCGCCGTCCATCGACAGCTTGCCAAACACCGTGACGAGGAGCGACGCAAACGTGCCGTTCAGGTTCGCCACGGGGTACGCGATGTCGATCTCGGCCACGACCTCGCCCAGTGCCGCCTCCTCCAGCACGCGGATGCCCTCCACGCGGCCGCAGTGCTTCGCCACTTCCGATTTGCGCGCGGCGGGGAGATCCGTCCATGTGCCGATGGTCAGCCCGACGGCGATGCCCTCCGCCCTCGCCTCCAGTTTGTCCTTTCGCTCCCGCAAGCGATAGGTGGCCACCACATCGCTCGACCCACGATATCCATGGTCCATCTCTGCCACTCCGTTTCCCAGCCGATGTCACAAGGGTTCCGCATCATCGATCTATCCACATCCAGTGGACAATCCAACCGCCATTATACACAACCGGGATCGCGCGTCACACGCGGTTTTCCACAAGGGGCTGTGGATACTGGGGATGAAACTGTGGATATATCTATGGACAAATCCAGAGCGGGATTCTACGATATAGACCAAGCGGCAAGGTGCCCGCACGCATGCATGCAAACACGGGGAGGTCGGCGTGGTGGCCTACGTACGCATTCGAAACACGGGTGAAGAAATTCGCGGTGAAGACGAGGTTCGGGCGTTTCTGAACCAAAACGAGGTCTATTATGATCACTGGGATGTCGACCAGAGGCTTCCCGAGGCGCTGAAGGGCAAGTTTGACCTGTCGGACGCGGAAAAGGACGAGATTCTCCGGGCGCTCGACGAGGAGATTCAGGACCTGTCCCGCAAGCGGGGATATGTGAAGTGGGACGTCATCTCGCTCTCGGAATCGACGCCCAACCTCGACGAGCTGCTGAAAAAGTTTGAGCAGGTGCATACGCACACCGAGGACGAGGTGCGCGCCATCGTGTCGGGCAGCGGCATCTTCATTATCAAGGGCAAGGACGGCGGCTATTTCGACGTCGTGCTGAGCGCCGGAGACGTGATCTCGGTTCCAGAAGGCAACCCGCACTTCTTCACGCTGACCGACGAGCGCAAAGTGGTGGCCGTCCGGCTGTTCATTGATCCGGCTGGATGGGTGGCGCATCCCTTCGAAGACCCAGCGTTCCAAAAAGCGTGATCGCGGCGAATGCGGCGGCCCATGTGGCCGCCTTTTGCTTCGACGAGTGCTGTCGGCCGGGATCGCCCCAAAACCGGAAAAGGTGGCGGCCCGGCCAAGCCGCCACCTCGACGGGCCGCTCGTCAGCAGGACGCCGTCGCAACCGGCGCAGCCGGGACGAACAGGAAGAACAGCACGAAGATGATCAGAAACACGACCGCCCAACGGGTATACCCACCAAACACACCGTACATGAACCTCATCCTCCTTCTCTGCGAGCGTTCGCTATACGGTATGTGGAAAGGCGCCCGAGAGCTTAGACGTTCGCCCGGATCGGGAAAGATGGGCCAGGGCCTAGATTGGGTTCCAGGAGCTCAACGCGGTTCCATGCCCCGCCACAGCAGATCCACGAGTTCGGCCGCGACGGATTCGATGGCGTCCTCGCCGCCGCCGCGCCGTTCAATCTCGAGTTGTGCCATCGCGAGCGCCGCGAGGTAAGCGCGCGCGGCAAACGCGGGGTCCAAAGGGCGCAGCCGCCCTTCGTCCATCTCGGTCTGAAGCGCATTTGCGATATCTCGAATGAGGTTCTCTTCCGCCTGGCGCAGTTCTCTCTGCTGCTCCACCTGAAGAACCGCCTGGCTGCCGCGCATGATGTGATTCATGTCGAGCGTCGCCTCGATGCGAAGCCTCGTGCGGGCGAGCTTCAGCAGCCGATCGTACAGTGGCCCGGGTTCGCGCAGGATGGCCTGCGTGCGCTCGCGGGACACGCGCATCACGTAGAGCATCGCCTGGTGAAACAGGGCGGTCTTGGATCGATAGTAGTAGTACACGACAGCCTTCGTCACGCCCGCCCGCGCCGCGACTTGGTCCATGGAGACGGCCGCGAAGCCGTCCTCCATAAAGCACTGGGCGGCGGTGCGAAGGATCTTGTCCGCCGTCGGCTCGTCCACCTCCACCAGCGGAGGCCGGCCGGGGCGCCGCGATCGCGCGTTTGGCATACGCTCACCTTCTTGTGCTGCATCGCCTTCGATGGTACCGGAGTTGCCCGCCCACTGCAAAGCACGACATCGGTGGCTTTAATATTAACCTTCTGGTATATATAATTTATGCGATCTCATCAGAGGAGGGAAAGGTGTTGGCCCCAACATCCCTTGCACAACGTTTCCTCGCGTTCTTCTTCAGCAAGCTCGGGCGCGCAAGCGTCCTGGGTTTCTGGCTTCTCGTCGCCGGGCTCCTCGTGTCCGCGTTTCCCGCCGCATCCCACGAGGAAAAGAATCAGGCGCAGGCGCTCCCCGCATCGGCGAACAGCGCGGTTGCGTCGGCCAAGGTGCAGGCGTGGTTCCCGGATCGGGCAGGCGTTCCAGCCTTTCTCGTCTGGTACGATCCGTCCGGGCTCACCGCGCGGGACTGGCAGGTGATCCTCAGCACCGTGCGCGACTTGCGCACGCACCCCGTGACCGCCGAGAAGAGCGTGCCACCCCTCGACCTGCTGCCGCTCTCGTCGGATCGCGCCTTTGCATCCCCGGACGGCCAAGCCCTGGCCGTGCCCATCCTGCTCGCTCGGTCCGCCACACAAGATCAAATCGCCGCCGCCGTCCGTGGCATCGAGCAGGCTGTTCAACGGGCGGCCGGCGCACAGGTCCTGAACGCATCCGAAGCGGCGCGCGGCCTGCACGCCTACATCACAGGCCCAGCCGGCATTTCCGTCGACGCCACCAAGCTGTTTAAGCACGCGGACTTCGCCCTGCTTGGCGCGACCACCGTCCTCGTTCTCGGCCTGATGATCGTGTTATACCGGTCGCCCGTTTTGGCCCTCATTCCGCTCGCGGGTGTCGGCGTCGCGTACGCCGTGACGAGCGCGTTGCTCGGCGAAGCGGCGCGTGCGTACGGACTCGCCTTCGATGCGCAGACGCTCTCGATTCTCACGGTGCTTTTATTTGGAGCCGGCACAGATTACTGCCTGTTCCTCATCGCAAGATACCGGGCCGAACTTCGCCGTCACGAACAACCGGTCGACGCCATGCGAGCCGCCTACCCCGGCGCGACAGGCGCCATCCTGATGAGCGGCGCGACCGTCGCTTTGTCGCTTTTGGCGCTTTTGGCGGCCCGATACCCGTCGTTCCACGAGTTCGCCATTCCGTTTGCGCTCGGCGTGATCGTCATGGCGCTTGTCGCCGCAAGCCTCATCCCTGCGCTGCTGCTCGTCCTTGGCCGGGCTGCATTTTGGCCCGTCATCCCGCGCTTTGCGCCGGACGATGCCCGCGCCGGCGAGCCCGGGCGCATTTCGCGCTGGTTGGGGCGATCCGTCGTGCGCCGCCCGCTTGCCGTCGCACTGTCCGGCGCCGTGGCGCTTGCCACATTCGCCTTGGTGGCCCCCCACGCGCGGACGACCTACGACCTGTTGTCGTCCTTCCCCGCTGACATGCCTTCTCGCGAAGGCTACCAGGTGTTGACGCGCCACTTCAGCCCCGGGGCCATCGCCCCCGTGGACCTGGTCATTCAAGGCGGAGACGCGGAGAAAGCGCGCGCGGCCTTGGCGCGCATGGCAGACGTGAAACAAGCGACCGAGCTGGAGGAAAATCGCGCGGTGGACGCGTCGCTCGTCCAGGTCCTGTTGAACGTCGACCCGTACAGCCAGGCCGCCGTGAATGCCATTCCCGCGCTGGAACGCGAGGCGGCAAACGCGGCCCACATCGCCGGCCAAGCGCCCGTTCGCGTCCTGGCGGCCGGTGAGACCGCCTCCGAAGCGGACACGCAGGCCATCACGGCGCGGGATACGCGCGTCGTCATCCCCATCGTGCTCGCCGCGATTGGCCTCCTGCTCTTCGCCTACCTGCGCTCCATCGTCGCAGCCTGCTACCTGCTTGCGACCATCGTGCTCAGTTACGGCGCCGCGCTCGGCATCGGTTGGCTCGTCATCCGTGGCCTGCTGGGCGAACCGGCGATGCAAGGCGCCATCCCGCTCTACGCGTTCGTGTTCCTCGTCGCGTTAGGGGAGGATTACAACATCTTCGTCATGTCGCGCATCTGGGAGCGTTGGCGGCACGAGCCGTTGACGAGCGCGACAGCGGGCGGCGTGGCCGACACCGCGAGCGTCATCACCTCAGCTGGCCTGATTCTCGCCGGGACCTTCGCCGTGCTCGCGTCGCTGCCCATTCAGGTGTTGCTCCAATTCGGCATCGTCACCGCCATCGGCGTGCTCCTCGACACGTTCGTGGTGCGCCCCTGGGTGGTTCCCGCCATCACAGTTCTCCTCGGCGACGCCGCGGGCTGGCCAGGCGGGCGATGGCGGCGAGCGACTCGCAACGGATGAAGCGAGGGGCAGGCGCACACGGCCGCGCCTCCCACCCCCGCCCCATGATCACGACGAAAGGGCCGCCCTCTCGGGCGGCCCTTTCCGAAGAACCGGTACGTATCGACTTTGGCGGAGCCGACGGGATTCGAACCCGCGATCTCCTGCGTGACAGGCAGGCATGTTAGGCCTCTACACCACGGCTCCATCTGGTTGCGGGGGCAGGACTCGAACCTGCGACCTTCGGGTTATGAGCCCGACGAGCTGCCAACTGCTCCACCCCGCGCTATCCGGTTTTCGTTCGCCATCGCGGCGAACGCTTTAGACTATAACACAGGATACCCTAGACGTCAAGGCTCATTCGGCATCTCCACTTCAAATTCCATCAGCGGTTCCGGCTGAAACGGGCGATGCTCCGCCTGCCTCTCCGCGAGGAAGCGCCGAATCTGCTGCTTGACCTCCTGCACCGCATGGCCCTTGTTTTGCCGCAGCGCCCGGCACATCGGGATTTCCGCACACGTCGCCACGTACATGCCGTCCGGCATCTGGAACGTCGAGATGTGAAGCTTCATGCGTCTCACTCCCCATCCCGCATTGTATCAAGCGATCGTCTGAGCGCCAAATCCGGCCGCGCTACGCCAATTGCACGCGCACGATGTTCTCGCCGCGAATGTCGCACAGCGCGAGCGTGTGGTTCAGGTCGTCCGCGAGGGCTCCCAAGATCTCGCTGCGCTCATCCTCCCCCAAGCTCGGATCCACCTCAATCACCTGGTTCACGAGAAGATGGATGGAATCCACATTCGCTGGCCGGATGTGCACCGAGCGGTCGCACCTGCGCTGCAGATGGTGCACGCAGATGCGCTGAACCAAACAGACGATGAGCTGGCGCTCGCGTTCCGTCAACCCGTGATCCGGGTGCCGAATCTGAAGTTGCAATCGGTCGGCCATGCGTCATGCCCCTTGTCGGCGAACAATCTCCACTCTCTCTCGATTCTACAAGAGGCCCGAACCGATTGTCTGCTGGTGATTGTTACCGTTTGAGCGCTCGCAGCCGGCGGCGCACGGCGAATTGGGTCCACCGCCAGGCCATCCCCCTCCCACCGTCGCCGCCCCGCCGCCGATGCTCACACGCGATAAATGGCCGCCCCGACGATGAATAACACCGTCGCCACGACCCATCCCGTCAGCCTCCTGGAGCGGGGCGCCGAGGGCGACGTCAACACGTGCAGAACAATGACCGCCACAATCATGATGATGGGGTGCAGGACAAACGACCAGCCCGGTTTGCGAATCAACCACGTGATGATGCCCAAGAGGATTTGAAGATCGAAGAGCCCGATGACCACGCCGCGCAGTGCCCGCGGCAGGCCCCGCTGCGTCGCCAGCTCCCAGATCGTCGCAATGATCGCCAAAAGGATCAGGACGACGCCAAACACCATATGAACGTGCCCCATCTGGGTCCTACCTCCATCTCGGGCCCATTCCACCGCCCGCATATTCTTCGACCTGACCTCAAACACTAGCCCGTGAACGAACGCCCAAGGAGGGATGCGTCGTGAAAGCCGTGGCTGTGGAACCTGGTCTGACGCCTGTCAAGGAGTATCTTCAAAGCCAGGGCTGCCAGGTGGTTGACATGTCGTCCCACATGGAGCCGTCGGTGGGCGCCGTCGTGATCACCGGGCTCGACAAGAACCTCATGGGAATGCAGAGCGCCATCCAGCAGGTCCCCGTCATCTCCGCCGATGGCCTCTCGCCCGAAGACGTGTACGATCGCGTCAAGGCCTTCCTCCAGTAATCGAAGTGGGTCAAGCCGCGAGGCAGGACGATGGCGCCTGCCTCACAGGCTTTCGATATCCTGCAGGACGAGCCGCGCCGCGCCGAGCACGCCCGCCTGATCGCCGAGCTTCGCGGGTACCAGCCGGCACGCGCGCGCCACCCGCGCGAGCGCCTCCCGTTCAAACGCCTCGGAGAGCGGCTTCATCAGCTGATCCCCCGCGTTGACCAGTCCTCCCGCCACCACGATGACGTCTGGATTTAAAATGTTGGCGACCACGGCGAGCCCCACGGCCAGCCAGTGAATCATCTCGCCGACCACGGCTTTCGCAGCCTCGTCGCCGGCGGCCGCGAGCGCGAACACGTCCTTGGCGGTCAACTCCCCGCCATCGGGGCGCCTGACCCCGGCCTGAAGGGCGTGGCGCACGAGGGCGGTGGCTGAAGCGAGGGTCTCCAGGCAGCCGCGATGCCCGCAGTTGCACAGTTCGCCGTCGTTCTTCACCATGATGTGACCGATTTCACCCGCCATCGTCGAAGCCCCGCGGTGAATGCGCCCGCCGATGACGATGCCGCCGCCCACGCCGGTGCCGAGCGTGACGCACAGCGCCGTGTGCGCGTGTTGGCCCGCGCCGAGCCACACCTCGCCGAGGGCCGCGACGTTGGCGTCATTGTCGACCCGTACAGGTTTGTCTAGCGACGACCGAAGCAGATCCGCTAGCGGAACATCTCGCCAATGCAGGTTGACCGCCTCTTCCACCCATCCGCGCGCCACGTCGAGAAACCCAGCCATGCCCACGCCCGCGCCCGCGACGGAGTCCCAAGCCACGGCCGCCTCGTCCGCCATGGCACGAGCCTCTGCGCCGACCGTGCGGGAGAAGGCCTCCGGCCCCCGCTCAGGGGCCGTGGGGATGGATTTGTCCGCCAACACGCGGCCATCGCTGTCCACGATGGCCAGTTTCACGTTCGTGCCACCAATGTCAATGCCAAGCGCAAGCCTCTGTTCCATCCGTTGCCCCTTCTCCTTGTCACTTACGCCTTCAAGCGCGACCGCATTTCGTTCTTGTACGCCTCGACCCCCGGCTGGTCAAACGGATTCGTCCCCATCAGGTAGCCGCCGACCGCGCACGCAACCTCAAAGAAGTAGACCAGCTCGCCGTACAGCGATTCCGCATCGCCCTTCGCCCGAATCAGAAGGTTGGGCACACCCGCCTCGCTGTGCGCCACCATGACCGACTCCACGGCCACCTCCTGCAGCCGCGAGAACGAAACGCCGTTCAAATACGCGTTCTTCTCGTCGAGGCCCTGCGGCACACGCAGATCCGGCTCGTCCGCGAAGTGCACGTCGAGCACCGTCTCCACGAGGAGTTTGCGCGCGTCCTGCACGTACTGGCCCATCGAGTGCAGATCCGTCGTGTAGCGCAACATCGTCGGGAAGAGGCCCGTGCCGTCCTTGCCCTGGCTCTCGCCAAAAAGCTGCTGCCACCAGCCCGCAAAATCCGCGACGCGCGGCTCGTACGTGACGAGCGCCTCCGCCACGAAACCCTGCTGATACAGAACGTGGCGCGCAAGCGCGTACTGAATGGCCGGGCTCGTCGCCGGGCTATGCTTCGCAAGCTCCTCGCGCATGTGCGCCGCGCCCTGCATCACGCGCTTGTAGTCGATCCCGGCGAGCGCCATCGGCAAAAGCCCCACCGCCGTCAGGACCGAATACCTGCCGCCGATGTCATCCGGGATCGGCAGCGTCACGTACTTGCGCTCATCCGCGAACTGGCGCAGGCTTCCCTTCTCCGCGTCCGTAATGGCGCAGATGCGCCGATTCGCTTCCTCCACGCCGTATCGTTTCTCGAGGTACTCGCGGAACGTGTGAAACACCGCCGATGGCTCGAGCGTCGTCCCCGACTTCGACACCACGACCAACGTGACCTCGCGCTTGTCCAAGTATTGGAGCAAATGGGCGTGGTACGTCGGGCTCAGCTGTTGCCCGGCGAAGATCACCTCGTGCGAGCCCTCGCCGGTAAATTGCGGCTTGGCCATCGAGAGCGCCGACTGCGCGCCCAGATACGATCCGCCGATGCCGATCACGACCGTCGCGTTCGATTTCGCGCGAAAGTCCGCCGCAATCGCGTCCACGTCGCGGTACAGCGCGCTGTGATCGGCCACGGGCCAATCGATCCAGCCCTTCCCGAACGCATCCCGCTCGCGGTTGTGCAGCTCGCCGAGCGCGAACCGCGCCAGCGGCTCAAGCCGCGCCTCATGCTCTTCCGTAAACCATTTTCTCGCTTTTTCCAGGGATAGTTCGATCACGTCTTCCCCTCCTAGCGTCGCGAATCTCCGAAAGTATCTTACCACAACGGACGGCCAAACCATTCCGGCCAGGCCTACTCGTCGACCACAGGCACGCGGTTGAGCGCGTGCAGCCGAACGCCCTCCTCCTCGCTGTACTCAAGGATGTTGAGACACGCGTTCTCCTGGACGATCCGCCGGTAGTGGCGGGCCTCGATCCCCATCAGGCCGAGGATCAGCAGGCGGTTGAGCGTGTTGTGGGCGACGATGACGAGATCGCCCCCGCTGTAGCGCGACACCACGTCGAGGAAGGCGTCGACGGCCTCCTGCTGGCGCTCGTCCAAGTTGTCCCCGCCCGGGATGGCCGCGCCCTCGGGGCGCACGAGCCATTCGGCGTACAAGTCGGGGTAGAGCCGATTCACCTCGGCCCGCGTGAGCCCTTCCCAGGCGCCGAAGCCCACCTCGCGAAAGCCCGGGTGCGCCACGAGGGGACAGTCCTCGGCGCCGGGCAGGGACTCGCGGATGGCCACGGCGGTCTCGCGGGATCGGCGCAGGCCGGAATGGACGATGGCCGCAGGCCGAACCCCGCGGATGAGGCGAGCCGCGCGCCGGGCCTGCTGCCAGCCGAGCGCCGTCAAGCCGACGTCGGAGGTGCCGCAAAACCGCTCGCCGTCCGCGTTGTACACGGTCTGGCCGTGCCGGAAGAGATAAATCTTCACCGCGAGCTCACCTCCGCCGGGTCCACGCGCTCGTAGGTGTCTTGGGGCTGCGCGAGGATCCACGGGCTCGGCTCGCCCACGGAGACCATGCGCAGCTCGTGCATCGCGCGCGTGCAGGCCGTGTAGAGGAGCTGCCGCTCGAAGTTCGTGTGATACTGGGCCCGCGACGCATTCGCCAGGATGACGCCGTCAAACTCGACGCCCTTGGCCAGGTAGACCGGCGCCACCACCACGCCCGGCTCGAGGCTCACGGCGCGCTTGTCGAGGCGCCGAAGCTTCACGCCGCGCTCTTCGAGCAAGCGCACCAGTCCATCCGCCTCGGCCTGCGTCTTCGTCAGCACCGCTTTCGTCTGGTGGCCCCGCGCCGCAAATTCGCCGAGCCAGCGGGCGATCACGTCCGCCTGCTCCGCCTCACTCGACGCCACGGCGAGCTTGGGCAGTGTGCCGTCGCGATCGAACGGCTCAATGGCTTCGCCGCCTTGCACCATACCGCGCGTGAACAGCACGATTTGGCGCGTCGAGCGGTAGCTCTGCCCAAACTGCACCCGGGTGAGACCGGGAAAGAGGCGCGCGAGCTCGTCGTCCTCGAGGATGCCGGGGCGATGGGGCGACACGAGCTGGTGCGGATCGCCAAGCATGGTGATGCGGCTGTACGGGAAGAGGCTGCGGATGAGGCGCAGCTGGAGCAGGGAGTAGTCCTGCACCTCGTCCACCAGCACGTGGCGGATGGGCGCGCTCACCGCGCGGCCAAGGATTTGTTCCTTCATGTACAAATAGGGCGTGGCATCCTCGTACCAGAGCGTGCCCTCGTCCATCTCGCGGAGGGTCTGGCGGCACATCTGATCCCAGTCGCCTGCCTCGAAGCCGGCGGGTGGGTGGTTCGCGGCCGCCTCAAACCACGCGCGGTACATGGCCGCCGTGTCCACAAAGCGGAGCGACTCGACGAAACGCCGGACGGGCCGAAGCATGCGCCGCAGCACCTCGCGCCCGAGCAGCCTGCGCGCCTCCTCCTGCTCGTCGAGATCCGGCCGCTCTCGCTTTCGCTTGGCGGCCATCCGCTCCGCGCGCCGGTACGCCTCGTCCGGCAGCCCGTCGACCTCCTTCTGCACCCAGTCGGCGAGCGCCTCATCGCGCTCGAACTCGCGCAGGCGATGTAAGAGCTCCTCTTTGACGAGATCGACGCGAAGCGGCAGGCGAAGCCTGGGATCCGTCGCGTCAAACATCGACTTCACGTCGGTCGCGGTGGCGATCACGCGGCCTTCCACGAGAATCGGGTGGAATCTCATCTTCGGCGCAAGGCCCGCGACGTAGCGGTCGATCTCGTCCGCAAACGCCTTCGACGCCTTGTAGCGCACAGCCCGGGCCATGCGGCTGTCCTCGCCCGCCTCGAGCAGGCGCTCCATCTGGTCAAACGGGTCCTCGACGACAAACTCGTCGCCGAGCCTTGCGCACAGGTAGTCGTAGAACGTCGCCTGCTCGATGTTGTCCTCGCCGAGCTCGGGCAGCACGTTCGAGATGTACGACATGAACAGTGGATTGGGCGAGAAAAAGAGCATCTGGCGCGCGTCGAGATCGCCCCGGTGCTTGTAGAGCAGGTAAGCGGCGCGCTGCAGGGCGGCCGACGTCTTGCCGCTGCCGGCGGCACCGGTGACGAGGAGTGCTGGCGATTCGTCATCGCGGATGACGACATTCTGCTGGCGCTGGATGGTCGCCACGATGTTGTGCATCTGCGCGTCGGATCGGCGCGAGAGGGCGTACATCAGAAGCTCGTCCCCGATGGTGAGCCCCGCGTCGAACATGGCTTGGATCACGCCGCCGCGGATGACGAACTGGCGCTTGAGCAAAAGCTCGCCGCGCACCGTCCCTGCCGGGGCGCGAAACGAGGCGGGGCCGGGCAGCGCGTCGTAGTAGACGCTCGAGATGGGCGCGCGCCAGTCGTGCACAAGGAACGTGTGTTCGCGCTCGTCCCGGAACGACGCAATGCCGATGTAGATGGGCTCCGCCTCGCGCTCGCCCTCGTAGCGGAAGTCGATCCGCGCGAAGAACGGCGAAGACACCTGGCGCTCGAGCGTGCGCTGCGTCTTGACGGCCTGCTGATAGCGCCGCTCCCGCTCGCCGAGCACTTCCGCCTGCTGGCGAATGGCGAAGTGGGTCTCGACGAGATCGTCCAACGTGCTCAGGTTGATGGTCACGTCGTCCCAGAAGTGCCTGCGAAATTCGACGATCTCGCCGCGAACGCCTTGCATCGTGCCTTGAAGCTCGGCGAGTTTGTCGCGCATGGCGGCCACGACGCGATCGACGTACGCCTGTTCCGCGCTCCACTCGGGGTGTTGCGCCATGGGCTGTTGTTCCATGCGACCGGTTTCCTCCTTCGGCGTGGCCTGCGCAAGCCGCAAAGGCGGGGACGCCTCCGGGCGCAAGGCCACCTCAACAGACGGAGGCGCTCCCGCCACGTGCGGGGGAGCGCCTCGGATGGAGTTCTAGGTTTCAGTTTACACCGTTTTGGGCTCGCCGCGCCGCTCGCGCCGCAAGAATTGTGCAAAGGCGAGCCAACCCAGGGCGACAAACGCCAGAAGGTACGCGGCCAGTTGGGCGACATCGCGGGCCATCAGGGACGGATCGCCCCCACCGACGAGGTAGCGGAAGCCGCTCACGGTCGCGTACATCGGCAGCCAGGGGCCCACGGCCTGGAAGAAGGGCGGCGACAGGCTCACGGGGTAGGTCCCGGAGGTCGAGGTGAGCTGCAGGATGAGCAGCACGATGCCCAAGAAGCGGCCGGGGTTGTCGAACGCGGCCACGAAGACGAGCAGAATGGACGCAAAGACGGCGCTCGCAAAGAGCGAGAACAAGACGAACGCAAGCGGATGGCTCGTGTGCACACCGATGAGCCCGAGCACGACGGCGTCTGCGATGAGCGCCTGGGCCCATGCGAGAGCGACGACAAACAGCCACTTGGACAAAAACCAACCGGCCGCGCTCTTCGGCCTGCCGTACGGCTGACGGAAGGGGAAGATGACGCTCATCATCAGGACGCCGACGTACAGCCCGAGCGACAGGAAGTACGGGGCAAAGCCGTTCCCGTACGTCTGGATGTCGCCGAGCTCCACTTGGTGCAGCGAGACGGGGTGAGCCACGGCAGACAGAATCGCGCTGCCATTCAGCGCGTCAAGCTTCTTCGCGCCACCGGCGAGGTGGTCAGCGAGAGCGTCGGACCCGCTCGCCAGCTTCCCAACGCCCGCCTGATACGCGGAGAGGCCCTGGGCGAGCCGCTCGCCACCCTGCGAGAGCGAGGCCGCCCCGCCCGCGAGCGCATCGCTTCCCGCCGCCAACTTGGCGGCGCCCGCCTGAAGCTGCGCCAGTCCGCCGTGAAGCGACGCCGAGCCCTGTTCCGCCGCGCTCAAACCCTGCGCGAGGCGGCTTGCACCCCCAGCGATTTGCTCGGCGCCCGCGGCCAGGCTGCCGGAGGCCGCCTGAAGCTTGGCGCCGCCCTGCGCCACCCGCGTTGCGCCCTGCGCAAGCTGCAGAAGGCCCTGTTGCAGCGGCGCCGCGCCCGTTTGCGCTTGGTGCAGGCCGCTCGCCAGCGCGCCTGCGCCCGTCTTGAGCTGCGACGCACCCTGCGAAAGCCCCGCGGCTCCCGCGGCCAGTTGACCGTTGGCCGACGCCGTCTGCGACGCGCCCGCCGCCAGCTTGGCGCTCGCCGCCACGAGGGACTGATAGGCGGGCGAAGCCGCGAGCGCCGGGTTCGCCTGCGCCAACGCCGCGATGGCATCGGCCAGCTGCTTGGCGCCCGCCGCGACCTGTTGCGATCCGGCCGCGGTCTGATTGGCCGCCTGCGCGAACTGCGAGATATTCGCAGCCAACGATCCGGCACCTGAAGCGACCTCATCGGCGCCCGTCGCCAACTTGCCCAGATTCGACGTCAAGGCGCTCGCCCCCGCCGCGAGCTGTGAGGCGCCCTGGCCGACCCCGCTTGCGCCTTGACCCAGCGCCTTTGCCGCGGCGCCAAACTGCTCCGCCTTCGCCGCCCACGTGGATGCGCCTGCCGCGAGCGACTTTGCGCCCTGATGGGCCTTCGCGAGCCCCTCGTCCAGGCTGCCTGCGCCCGTCAACGCCGCGGAAGCGCCCTGTTCCAGCGCGCTCGCGCCTGTCGACGCCTGCCGAAGGCCCCCCGCCAGCCGATCCGCCCCCTGCGACAGCTGTGAGGCCCCCGTGACCAGCGCTTCGCCCTTGTGCTGCAACTCGCGCGCGCCGGAAGCGATCTCGCCCGCGGCGTTTGCGGCCTTCTCAAACCCCTCGCGGGAACCGCTGAGCGCATTCACCAGCGACTGCGTGTACGACTGAGCCAGGCCGAGCGCCGTCTGCGACGCGAGCTTCACCGCCGCGTTTCGGCCAATGACGCCCGCGATGTAGTTGTAGCGATCGTTCGTGACGCTCTGGAGTTCCGGCGCTGGGGCGTTCGCGTGCTCGGCGCGATCGACCACCCGCTGGGAAAAGTCGCGCGGGATGACGATCTCCATCGCATACGCGCCGTCTTTCATCCCGGCGGACGCCTGCGCAGGCGTCGTAAAGCGCCAGCCGAGGCTGTGGTCCTTCTTCAGCGTGTCGACGAGATGGCGCCCGGCGTCCAGCTGCTGGCCGTGGAATGAGGCCCCCTGGTCCTCATTGACCACGGCGACCGGCAGGCGGTCCAGGTGGCCGTATGGGTTCCAGAACGCCCAGAGAAACGCGCTCGCATACAACACGGGAATGAGCGCGATCCCGACGGCCTGAATCAGCATCTTGGGTGCGCGGAGCCGCGCGAACTCGCGCAGGACGCTCGAAGGCTCCGCGGTTTCAAGCGTGCTCATGTCCTCACCCCCACTCGTTTCCTCGCGCTTGGCCTTGCTCCTCATCGGCCCGAAGGCGCAGGCCGTCGACGAATACGCCGGTGAACAGGTGGTACAGATCGTCCTCCGCCAGGTGCCCTCCGACGGACGGAAAGTCGCGCAGCACTGCCGTGTAAGCGCGGAAAAGGACGAACGCGACGAGATCCGCGCGGCAGGGCCGCACGACGCCGAGCTCCATGCCGCGGCTCAGGTAGCGCGCCAAGTAGTCGAGGATGGCGCGCTCGATGGCCGCGAGCCCTTCCCGCGCCTGCTCCGTGCCAAACTGGCGAACCTCCTGGGCGAGTTTGGAGACGATGGCGTGATCGCCCCGGAACTGCATCAAAGTGCGCAGGCCGCGCTCGAGGTTGTGAAAATAGTCGTCGCCTTCGCGCTGCGACGATTCGAAGGCTTCGCGCACCTGCTGGATGATCTCGCCCAGCATGTGCTGAAACAGCGCCTCTTTGCTGGGAAAGTGAAGGTAAATGGCGCCCTTGCTCACCCCAGCGAGGCGCGCAATCTGATCCATCGTCGTACCTTTGTAACCGAACTCGGAGAACGCTCGCTTGGCTGCGTCCTCGATGCGGTCCCGCATGATGCATCCCCGCCTTTTCCGAAATGCGACCTTTTTCCTGATGCCCAAGGTGCGGTCTACACACGGCTCTGTTCTGACCAAAATTCTAAATCAGTCAGTTGGTCAATGCAAGCGACAGGCGCGCGTTCTCGTGTTCACGCGCGACAGGATTTCCACGAAGGAAGCGCGAACAGATCAAGGCGTAGGAAACCGCGGGTACGCCGCGGAAATTGGACGGCGATGGGGGAAGGCCCATGGACGCAATTTTGGTGACAGGATTTGAACCGTTCCAAGGCGAGGCGCTGAATCCGTCGTGGGAGGTGGCGAGATCGCTCGCCGGAGAGACCCTCGGCGTCCACTATAAGATCATCGCCCGGCGGCTGCCCACGGTGTATGGGCAGGCGGGCGAGGAGCTCGTCCAGGCCATCCGGGACATCGAGCCGCGCGCCGTCGTGTGCCTGGGCGAGGCCGGCGGGCGCACGCACGTGACCCCAGAGCGCGTCGCCATCAATATCATGGACGCGCGCATCCCGGACAATGCGGGCCAGAAGCCCGTGGATGAACCCATTGCGCCGGACGGCCCCGCGGCCTACTTCTCGACGTTGCCCATCCGGGCCATGGTGGAGGCCATGTGCCAGGCCAACGTGCCCGCGCACATCTCGAACACGGCGGGCACATTCGTCTGCAACGACACGTTCTACCGCCTGATGCACTTCATCGCCGAACAAGCCCCTGGCCTCATTGGCGGCTTCATCCATGTGCCGTACATGACCGAGCAGGCGCTCAACAAACAGGCGCCGTCGCTGCCGCTGGCGACCCTCACCGCGGGCATTCGCACGGCGCTCACCGTGGTGGCCTCGGCGCTCGGCCCCTCGAGCGTGCCGAGGTGCTGACCGCACGCGCTCGATGGCAAAGGCGGCCTTGCGCCCCTCAGGCCTGCTTCAAACGCATGGGCCTGCGGCCGACTGATCCGTCTGCCACAGGCCCATCGCGCATGTATGAATGGGCACGTCCCTGCCCAAGCCCGCTTCGCCGCTTGAACGCCCAAGCCGCGAGCACCTATCCGCCGCATCACCAGGCCGCAATCGACCCGTCCGCGCGCGGCTCTGTCGCGCCGGCCAAGGCGCCATTGGGCAACCTCCAGATGACCTGTCCGCGGCCAAACGGCGTGCCGTCCTCCGTCACCTCGACCTCATGGCCGCGCGCCCGAAGTTGGGCGATCACGTCCTCCCCCATGGCGGCCTCGACCTGCACCTGTTTCCCCTGCAACCACTGCCAGCGCGGCGCGTCGAGCGCAGACTGCGGGTTGCGGGCGAGATCGAGCATCTGCACGAGCACCTGCACATGTCCCTGCGGCTGCATGAACCCGCCCATGACCCCGAACGGGCCGACCGGTTCCCCGCCCTTCGTGAGAAAGCCAGGGATGATGGTGTGATACGGGCGTTTGCGGGGACCGAGGGCGTTCGGGTGCGACGGATCCATCGAGAAGTTGTGCCCCCGATTCTGCAGCGAAATGCCCGTGCCCGGCACGACGATGCCCGAGCCAAAGCCCATGTAGTTGCTCTGAATGTACGACACCATGTTGCCCTCGCCGTCGGCGGCGCACAGATACACGGTGCCCCCGTAATACGGCCGCTGTACTGGCGGCAGGTGCGCCGTATCGCCAATTTTCGCGCGCAGCGCCTCGAGGTGCTCCTTTGACACCAGCGCTTCCGGTTGCACGCGCATGAAGCGCGGATCCGCGACTTCGCGGAGCGCGACGCTGAAGGCGAGCTTGATGGCCTCGATCATCGCATGCGCGCGGTCGGCCTCGCTCATGCCGGCGAGATCGATCCCGTCGAGGGCGCCGAGCGCCATGAGCGCCACGATGCCCTGGCCGTTCGGGGGCAACTCCCACACGTCGAATTCCCGGTAGCGCACGGAGAGCGGTTCCACCCACTCGGGCTTGTAGGCGGCGAGATCCGCCTTGGACAGGAGGCCGCCTGTCTCGCGGGCGAACGCGTCGATGGCATCCGCAAGATCGCCCTCGTAAAACGCGCGGGCGCCCGACTGTGCAATCGCTTCCAGCGTGCGCGCGCCGTCCTCGTTGCGAAACACGTCTCCCGGGCCCGGGGCATCGCCGCCCGGGGCGAACAGGGCGAAGAACGGTTGGTGCTCGGGGCCCGACAAGCGCGAGCGGTAGGCCTCCATGGCGCGCCGCCAGTTGCGCGCCGTCACAGGCTGGACGGGGAACCCGTCCCGGGCGAGATCGGCGGCCGGCGCGAGCACGTCCTTCAGCGGCAGCCGGCCGAACCGCTCGACGAGCGCTGCCCACGCGGCCGGCGCACCGGGCACGTTGACCGGCAGCCAGCCGTGCGTCGGAAGCGCGTCGAGCCCCCGGCGGGCGATCTCGTCCAAGGTCAATCGCTCGGGCGAGTGGCCGCTGGCGTTTAAGCCGTGCAGTTTCCCGTCCTTCCACACGATGGCGAACGCGTCGCTGCCAATGCCGTTGGAGGTGGGCTCCACGATGGCCAACGCCGCCGCAGCCGCCACGACGGCATCGATAGCGTTGCCGCCGCGGCGCAACACCTGAAGCCCCGCCTCCGAGGCGAGCGGCTGCGTCGTCGCCACCATCCCCCGGCGCGCGAATACCACCGTGCGCCGCGATCCAAACGCGTATTCCGTCGCATCCCAGTTCGGCTTCACCATGCGCCCATCCTCCCTTGCAAGCTGACTCAGGCCTCGCTCGCCCATCGCCCGCCGCGGAAGATGGGCACGGTGCGGCCGTCCTTGAGCTGTGCGTCGATGTCGAGATCGGGCGAACCAATCATGAAGTCCACGTGCATGAGGCTGTCGTTGAGGCCGTGCGCCTCCCAGTCCTCATGCGCGAGCTGGTGGCCGCCTTCAATCAGTGGATACGCGCGCCCAATGGCCAAGTGGCAGCTCGCGTTTTCGTCGAACAGGGTGTTGTAAAAGATGCGGTTCATCTGTGCGATGGGCGAATCCACCGGCACGAGCGCCACCTCGCCGAGGTAGTGGCTGCCCTCATCGGCCTCGATGATGGCCTTGAGCGCGTCCTCGCCCTTGTCCGCGCTGTACTCGACAATGCGCCCGTTTTCAAAGCGCAGGCGAATGCCTTCGATGAGCGATCCGCCGTGGTTGAGTGGCATGGTGCTGGTGACGGTGCCGTTCACGCCTGTCTTCTTCGGGGCCGTGAACACCTCTTCCGTCGGAATGTTGGCGACAAAGCGCAACCCTTTCACGTCCGGATGGCCGGCCGCCTCGAAGTAGTGGCCCGGCGCGAGCTCAATGGTGAGATCCGTCCCGGGAGCTCGGTAGTGCAGCGCGTGGATGTTCAGGCCGTTCAGCCAGGCGGCGCGCCGCTTCAGGTTGCCGATGTGCACCTCCCAGTCCGCCACGGGATTATCGCCCGTCGCCCGCGAGGCCTGCAGGATGTCCCGCCACAGCGCCTGAAACCGCTCTTCCCGCGGCAGCTCCGGGTGCACGGCGTCCGCCCAGGCCTGCGTCGGCGCCGAGGCCAGCGTCCAGCGGTGGCGATCGTTTGTGCGCTCGTTGTCAAACGGCCGGAACGCTTCACGAACAGCCCGCTCCGCTTGCTCCACCCTGTCGCGCGGGATGCCGGCAAAAAGCGCCGGATCGCTCGCCGGCATGGCGATGTACGCCGCGCCCATCTCGGCGAGCTGTTCGACCCACTGCACCTGCCACTTCGCGCGCGCTCGCAAGACGGCGAGATCGGCCCGCTTGACGGTCTCGCGCAGCCACCACTCATCGCCCCAGTCGATGTGCACGTAGCTCGCCCCCGCGTCATACGCCGCCTGCGCGAGCAGCCGCGCAAACGGCACCTGATCCGGATACACCTGGCGAGACCCAAAGCCAATGACGAGCGGCTGCCCCGGCTGCAGATTCACCCCCACCCGCACAATCAGTTCCGCGTATTTTCGCATTTGTTCGATCACGTCGTTCGCTCCCCTTGTCCGCCATCGATGTCGTTCCAGATGTGATACCCAACGAACGCTCCTCTCCCACTATACCAAATCGCTCGAGTTCACGAGAGCTTCACACAAGGGTCACACATCCTTCGCAGGCCGTTCACAGTCGACTCGTACACTCGCGTTGAAACCCAACCCGCTGTACGCATCGCAAAGGAAAGGAGGACGCACGTGGCTAAGGCTGCCGAAGCCGTGATCGCGCAGGTGGAGCGCGCGCCGCGCGCCAGACGGCGCCACATCCCGCTCCAGCTCAAGGGTGCCGCCATGATGGCACCGGCGCTCGTCTTTCTGTTCGCGTTCGTGTTTGTGCCGATGGGCTACGCGGTCTACCTGAGCCTGTACCAGTCGACCCTGTACACGCCGAGACCGGTGTTCGCGGGCCTCGCCAACTACGCGCACTTGTTCACCGCCCCCGACTTCTGGCAGGCGGCGGCCAACACGCTGTGGCTGGCGGCAGGCATGATGTTCGTGTCTCTGCCCATCGCGCTGTTGCTCGCCGTTCTTCTCAATCAACGCATTCGCGGGCGAGTGGTCTTTCGCGCGGCCATCTTCGGTCCCTACGTCATGCCGCTTGTCAGTTCTGGGCTCATCTTCTCGCTCCTCTTCGCCACGGACGGCGGCCCGGTGAATCTCATGCTCGCGCACCTCGGCCTCAACCCCGTGCCGTGGCTCGGCGAGGGGAGGACGGCGCTTGTGTCCGTGCTCATCCTCACGGCATGGCAGTTCACCGGCTATTACGCCATCATCTTCCTCGCCGGTCTGCAGAGCGTCCCCCCTTCGCTCGTGGAAGCTTGCCAAGTGGACGGCGGGGGCCGATGGCAGGTGTTCTGGCACGTCACGCTTCGCGCGCTCGGGCCGAGCCTGTTCTTCGCCGTCGTGATCTGCCTCATCCAGACGTTCCAGACCTTCGATCAGGTGTACGTCATGACCGGCGGCGGGCCCGACGGCGCCACCACCACCTTCGCCTACTACATCTTCGAGAAGGGATTCCAGGCGTTCAACACCGGCGAGTCCTCCGCTGCGAGCGTCATCCTGATCCTCGTCCTCGCCGGATTGTCCTACCTGCAGATGCGGGTGGGCCGCCATTTTGGGGTGGAGGAATCATGATGGCCCGTATCGCGCTCCGCGGCACGTCGTACGCGCTCCTGGCGATCGCGTCCGCACTGTGCCTGGCACCCGTCTACTGGATGATCCGCACGGCGCTCATGCCGACCGGCGCGTTGCTTTCCGCGTCCCTCTGGCCGGCGCACCCGGCCTGGGGCAACTTTGTCGCCGCGTGGCGCGCTCAGCCGTTCCTGCTGTACCTCTGGAACAGCCTGTTCACCAACGGCGCCATCGTCGCGCTCCAGGTCGTGACCTCGTCGCTCGCCGCCTACGCGCTCGTGTTCGTGCCGCTTCGCGGCAAGCGCTGGCTGTTTTTCGCCGTGCTCGTCGCCATGATGGTGCCCATGCAGGCGACGTTCGTGCCTGTCTACACGATGCTCTCCGCGGTGCATCTCATCAATACGTACGGGGCGCTCATCCTCCCATACGCCGGATCGGCCTTCGGCATCTTCCTGATGCGCCAGGGCTTTCTCACCCTCCCGCGCGACATCGTCGACGCCGCGCGGGTGGACGGGGCGAGCGAGTGGTGGATCCTGACGCGCATCGTCTTGCCGAACAACAAGCCGACCATCGTCACGCTCGTGTTGCTCAACTTTGTCTACCACTACAACAGCCTGTTCTGGCCGCTCGTCGCCACCAACAGCACCAACATGCGCGTCGTCCCGGTGGCCCTGTCCTACTTTTTGTCGCAAGACGCGGGCCAGACCCTGCAGTGGAACTACGCCATGGCGTTTGACATCTTCGCGATTGTTCCGGTTGTCCTTTTGTTCCTCATCGGCCAGCGGTACTTCGTCCAGGGCGTGGCCCAGACGGCCGTGAAGGGATAATCATGGGCCGCATCGCGGCGCATACATTGGAGGCGAAACCATGAAGCGAGATCGGATGTGGAAATCGGGCGCCCTCGTCGCGCTCGGACTTGTGGTGACAGGCTGCGGCGCGCCGGCCGCGCAACCTGGCGGCCAGGCGGCCCACACCTCGGCCGGGCAGGCGGCCGCATCGAGCCAGCCCGTGACCATCACGTTCTGGTATGGCGTCGGCACCACGCTCAGCCAGGACATTCAGCAGCTCGTGCAGGAATTCAACCGCACCCACCCTGGCATCAAGGTGGTGGCGACGTACCAGGGCAGTTACTCGGGCGGCGGCGAGGAGCAGCAGAAGCTCTTGGCGGCCATGAAAGCGGGCGATCCGCCGACCATCGCGCAGATTGAGGTGCACGCGATGCCGGCGTTCGCCGCAAGCGGCCAGTTGCTCGATCTCACGCCGCTCATGCAGTCTTCGAGCGTCGACAAGCCGTCGAACTTCCTGCCGGGTATCCTCGTGTCCACGGAGTACCAGGGCCGGTACTACGCCGTGCCATTTAACCGGAGCGTGCCCGTGCTCTACTACAACAAGACGCTTTTCGCCAAAGCTCACATCGCCGCGCCCCCGGCCAACTGGGCCCAGCTTGCGGCTGACGCGAAGAAGCTCACGAGCGGGTCGGGATCGAACAAAATGTACGGCTTTGAGCCGCTCGTCGACTGGTGGCCCTGGGAGTACGCGGTGGAATCCGGCGGCGGGTCGATCCTCTCGCCCGACCTGCGTCGCGCCACCTTCGCCGAGCCCGACGCCCTCTCCATCCTGAACGTGGAACAGTCCCTCGTGAAGCAGGGCTACGCCAAGGTGGAGACCGGACCAAACTACTGGGACCTCATGACGCAGGATTTCATCAACGGCCAGGTCGCCATGGACATCGACTCCATCGGCAGCGCGGGCAAGGTGACACAAGGCGTCGGCGGCAAGTTCCAGTGGGGCACCGCCCTTCTCCCGCGCGGCAAGACGCTCGCGGTGCCCCCGGGAGGCGGCGATCTCGCCATCTTCAAGGACGCCACGCCCGCCCAGCAGAAGGCCGCTTGGACGTTCATCCAGTGGTGGACCTCGCCGCAACAGTCGGTGAAGTGGTCGACGGAAACGGGCTACCTGCCTGTGCAGAAGGCCGATTTGCGCGATCCCGTCTATCAAGCGTATCTCGACAAGCACCCGCAGTACCGGACGGCGATTGAGGAGCTCCAGTACGAACACCCCTCGCCTGCGTCGCCCGCGTATCTGGCCGTGCTGCAGCCGGTGCAGCAGGCCCTGCAGGGCATCTTTGACGAAGGCAAGCCGGTCGCGCCCACGATGCAACAGGCCGCACAGGCTGCGGACCAAAACCTCGGATAAGCCGCTTCGGATAAGCCGCTTCGGATAAGCCGCTTCGGATAAGCCGCTTCAGCCTTGGAGGGGATGGCCATGATTCGAGAACTCCTGATGCGCGACGACACCCTGTGGATCGCCCACCGCGGCGCTTCCGCCGAATGCCCGGAAAACACGCTGCCCGCCTTCGTGCGGGCGGCGGAACTCGGCGCGGACATGATCGAGCTGGACGTGCGGCTGACCGGGGACGGGAGCGTCGTCGTCCTGCACGATCCGACCGTCGACCGCACGACAGATGGGCGCGGACTGGCGTCCCAGATGCGCCTCGCCGAACTGCGCAAGCTCGACGCCGGATCGTGGTTCGACACGCGGTTTCGCGGCACGCCCATCCCCACGCTCGACGAGGTCTTCGCCGCCGTCCCGCACATGTGCCTGAACATCGAGTTGAAGACCAGCCCCGTCGCGCACACGCGCCAGCTCATCCGCCGCGTCTTAGGCGCCATCTACCGGCACGACGCCCGCCAGCGCGTCCTCATCTCCTCTTTCGATCACGCCGCGCTCGCCGAAATTCGCCGCTTCGACCGCGACATCGCGCTCGGCGTGCTGTTCGCAGGCCGCCTGCTCGAGCCCATCCGGCTCGCGGAGCGCCTCGGCGCGCAAAGCCTTCACCCCGACATCGAACACCTCGATCCCTTGTTCGTGGCCGAGGCCAAGGCTCACCACCTCGCCGTGTACGCGTGGACGGCGCAAAACGAGCAGGCCATCCAGCACGCGCTCTCTTGCCACGTGTCCGGCATCATCCTGGACGATCTTCGGCTGAAGCGCGGGCCATCCGAGCCTGTCCTCTCCTCTCCGTGATGCGCGACAGGCGATTTGTTACAATCAGATCACCCATACGGCCATTGCATGCATCGAAATTCAACGCACGAGGAGCGATGCCCGTGAATCACGTTCGGCTCCGGATGAGGCTCGCCGCCTGCGTGGCGCCCGCCCTCTTCGCCCTGACCGCCTGCGGACCGGCCGGGGCGCCGCATGTCGGCCAGAGCGCGCCCGCTGAGCGCTCGACGGCGGCAGGAAATCCGTCCGGCGGGTCCGCCTCCATCGCCGTCGACGCCAGCCAGTTCACCTGGATCGGCGAACCCGGGGCGGGATCGACCCCGTGGGTTCAGGCCATCGACAGCGCGCAAAAGACCGTCGACTACAACGTGTACCTGCTCACGGACGAGCGCATTGCGACCGCCCTTCGCAGCGCGGCCGCGCGCGGCGTGACGGTGCGACTCATCCTCGACAGCCACCCGTACGACTTTCCGGACGCGGTATCGAAGGAGCTCGCCATGTTTCGCGGCTCCAAGGTCCAGGTGAAGACGTGGTCGCCATCCGCCAACAGTTACGATCACGCCAAGTACCTCGTGGTCGACGGCCGCACGGCCATCGTCGGTTCGGCCAACGCCACGTACAGCGCCCTGGACGGCGGGTCCAACCTGGAGGACAACGTCGAGGTTCGGGGTGGCACCCTTCCGGCTCAGCTCGACGCCCTCTTCCAGGCCGACTGGTCGGGGCGTCCGCGGCCGAGCCTCTCCCCCGCCATCGTCGTCTCGCCGGGATCGGCCAAGGCGCTCGCAGACCAGGTGCGCCAGCCGGGCCCGGTCATGATGGCCGAGGAAGAGCTGTACAATCCGCCTGAGGTCATGGCGGCGATGGAAGCCAAGGGTCATGAGCTCGAGCTTCTGCTCCCGTCGTCCATCGACAGCGAGGAGCAGGCGAGCGCCCGCGTCCTCGAAGATCACGGGGTCCAGGTTCGGCTTTTGTCGTCGCCGTATGTGCACGCCAAGCTCATCGTCGGAACCGAAGCGGCGTTTATCGGCAGCGAAAATCTCTCGGCCAATTCCCTGGAGGACAACCGCGAGGTCGGCCTGGTGGTGACAGAGCCTCTCGTCCGCGCCGAGGCGCAGGCGTGGTTCGCGCAGTACTGGAAACGCGCACAGCCGTTCGCCGGCGCAGCGAGCGGGCGCGGGGGGACAGGTGGAACAGGCTCTGCAGGCAGTGGAGGCCAACAGGCGTACCCGTATCTCCCGCTCGGCATCTCCGAGGCTGAGGCGCGCGCGAAGTGGGGATCGCCCGCGTCCATCTCCTCCACCACGTATCACGGCAAGCCAGAGACGGTGTGGACGTACCCGAACGGCGCTAGGCTCTACTTCCAAAATGGCAAGCTCGTGCACGTCTCCCGCTGAACACAGGCGAGGCTCAGCGCCGCAGTGGGCGCTGAGCCTCGAGCTGCACCGGGGCCGCGAATCTTCACGGTTCGCGGCTCGCAATCTGTCGCGCCACGTGCACGCCGCACGAGGCCGCCTGTGAGATGCCGCGCGAAATGCCCGGCCCGTCGCCCGCGCAGTACAAGCCGTCGATGCGCGTCTGCAAGTCCGGGCCCACCTCCGCGCGGGCCGCATAGAACTTCGCCTCGACGCCGTAAAACAGCGTGTGATCGCTCGCGATGCCCGGCGTGACCCGGTCGAGCGCCTCCACCATTTCCATCAGCGCAAGCATCGTCTTGTACGGCAGCACCAGGCCGAGATCGCCCGGCACCGCCTCCTTCAGCGTCGGCTCGACGAACCCCTCGCGAATGCGCTGCGGCGTCGAGCGCCTGCCCTTGCGCAAGTCCCCGTACTTCTGCACGATGATCGACCCGTTGGACAGCTCGTTCGCGTGTCGGCAGATGCTTTTCGCAAACTCGTTCGGCTTGTCGAACGGCTCCGTGAATCGGTGGCTGACCAACAGGGCGAAGTTCGTATTCTGCGATCCCAGGGCCGGATCGTGATACGCGTGGCCATTGGCGGCCATCACGCCCGTGTGGTTTTCGATCACGACGTGCCCAGAGGGGTTGGCGCAAAACGTCCGGACCATGAGGCCTGTCGCAGGCGACTGGAACAGGAACTTCGCCTCGTACAGGTGCTCGTTGACCTCCTGCATCACCACGTTCGACGTCTCCACCCGCACGCCGATGTCCACCTGATTGTTGGTCATCTTCAGCTTGTGCCGGCGGAAGAGATCCGACAGCCACGTCGCGCCGTCGCGCCCGGGCGCGAGAAGCACGTAGCGGGCGCGGACGACTTCGCCGCCGCGCAGCACCACCCCGCCGACGCGATCGCCCTCCACCACGATGTCCTCCACGAACGTGCGGAAGCGAAGATCGATGTGCTTGCTCAGATGCTCGAACAGCGACTGAATGAGCTCCAGGTTTTTATCCGTGCCAATGTGGCGCACGCGCGCACGCAACAGCTTGAGCCCCGCGGCCATGGCGCGTCGCTCGATCGCGGCCACGGCGGGCGTGGACGGATCGGTCACGACATCGGGCGCGCCGTGGCGCAGATTGATCGCGTCGACATACTCGATCAGCGAGAGCACCTCGGACGCCGGCAGGTATTCCGTCAAATAGCCGCCGTACTCGGCTGTGATGTTGAACTTGCCGTCTGAGAAGCTCCCGGCGCCGCCCGCGCCGTTGATCACGCCGCAGGCGGGCCAACAGCTCGCGTAAGTCTTGATTTTGTTGGGCGGTGGGCACTTGTCGATCCGGCCTTCCATGATGGGGCAGTGCCGAAAGCGCGCCTCCACCCCCTTGTCGATCATGAGCACCCGGAGCTTCGGTGCCCGTTCCACCAATTCATAGGCAGCGTAGAGGCCCGCCGGCCCTGCGCCCACGATGATGACGTCGTACGCGTCAGCCATGACCATCCCCCTCAACCTTCCGGCCGACCCCAAGGCGCGCTGCCGCCTCCTTCGCCCGGCGCTGCGCGCAGCCTGCGGCCCCGGCGCTCGGCTCGCGATCCGAACGTTCATTGTACACAACGGCAAAACGTTCGCCAAGCCTCGCGCACGCCGAGGCGGCTTGACACCGAACAAACGTTCGTATACGATGGACTCATCTTAGGTGGGAGGCGAAGCATCGTGAAGCGTGTGTATCTCTCCGGCCCTATGACCGGGCTGCCGCAAGGAAACCGGCCCGCCTTTCTGGAAGCAGCCCGAGCGCTTCGCGCGCACGGCATTCAGGTCCTGAACCCCGCCGAGTTTGGGTCTGCGGACGACGACTGGTATGCGGCCATGCGCCGGGATTTGCGCATGCTGATGGACGCAGACGCGGTGGTGACGCTTCCAGGATGGGAGCGCTCGCGGGGCGCCCGCCTGGAAGTGTACGTGGCTTCTCAGCTGAACATGCCCGTGTACACCCTGGCCGCCTGCCTGCGCACGGCGGCGGAGGCGCAGGCGCAAGCGCCCGCCGTCCAGTTGTCCCTCGGACTCTGACCCCAGCATGCGAACCGATGAAGCTTCGCAGGCGCGTCAGAGGCCGGTGGCGCGCATGAGGCCCTCGACATCGGGGTGAAAGTAGTGCTTGCGGCAGACGGACTTGTAGAGGTCGTTGCCGCCGACTTCAATCTGTTCGCCCTCGTAGACAGGCCGGCCGTCTTTCACCTTGAGGATCATCGTCGCCTTTCGGTCGCAGCCGGGATGTGCACAAATGGTCTTGATCTCTTCAATCCGGTCCGCCCACAGGATGGCCGCCTCGCTGCCCTCAAACAGGCGATTGCGGTAGTCCTTCAGCAGCCCGTACATGATGACGGGGATGTCGAGATCGTCCGCGACGCGCGCGAGCTGCCGCACATGGTAAGCGCGAAGAAACTGAACCTCATCGACAAGCACGCAGTCGGGCATCTGCGCGCGCACGCGCTCAAACAGGTCGGTGTCTTCCTCGACGACGACGGCCCGCTTGGCGATGCCCACCCGCGAGGCGATGACGCCCCGGCCGTAGCGGTCGTCGATGGCAGGCGTAAAGAGCGCCACCTTCTTACCCTGTTCCTCGTAGCTGTGAGCGACGGTCAGCAGTTGGATGGACTTGCTGGCGTTCATCTGTCCGAAGCGAAAGTACAACTTGGCCAAGTCTATCCCTCTTTCTGGCGCTCGAAAGCGCAAGCTGGCGCATGACTCACTCGTCCTCCAACGCGTACCAGGCGTCGCGCGGAATGCCCGTCATGTCGAGTGAAGCCGTCCAGAGCTCGCGTGCGGCGGTGACGTCGCGGGACGCGGGAGAGGAAGCGACGACGGCCGGGTAGCCCCGAGAACCTCGGTCGGGGCCCACGTACTCGCCGCCCGCCAAGTCAGGATGCGTGGCGGCGTACAGCGTCGGGAGCGCGCCCATGTCGCTCGGCTGGGCAAACACGTTGACGAGCCGCGCAAACGGACGCTGCCACGCGCGCTTCAGCATGCCGTTTTCCACCAATGACGTGGCCGCGAACCCGGGATGGCAGGCGATGCTCTTCAGCGGCAGCCCGCGCTTTTTGAGTCTCCGGTCGAGCTCGTAGGCAAAGAGAAGGTTGGCGAGTTTGCTCTGCGCGTAGCTTTCGAAACGGCGGTAGGATCCTCCGCCCCGCACGTAGGTGAGATCCAGGTGCTTGGCCATCTGGTGCGCCATGCTGCTGACGGTCACCACGCGCGCACCCGTCGTGCCCGCGAGAATCGGAAGCAGCCTGAGCGTGAGCGCAAAGTGCCCGAGGTGGTTGGTGCCGAACTGGAGTTCAAAACCTTGGCGGGTCGTGCCATAGGAGGTCGCCATGACGCCCGCGTTGTTGATGAGCAGATCGAGCGGACGCCCCTCCGCCACCAGTGCGTCCGCAAACGCCTCAACGCTGTCGAGATCGGCCAAGTCGACGACGCGCACGTCCAACTCGGCATTTGGCACCTCGGACCGAATGCGGTCTGCGGCCGCCTCGCCGCGGCTCGCATTGCGCACCGCCAGCGTGACCTTCGCGCCGCGCCTGGCGAGCGCTCGCGCCGCTTCCCAGCCAATCCCGCTGTTCGCGCCGGTGATGACGGCCCACCTGCCGCCCTGATTCGGAATCTGATCCGCTGTAAAACCCACACGCATCCCCCCGCGCCGACCGTTTCTATGGTTCATACTACTCCATCGGCGGCAATCGGGATAGACTGAGGCCTGGGGGTGTGACCTTGAAACACTGGATGGACTGGGTGTTATGGGCCATGGTGGCCCTTTCCGCCTTGCAGGGATGGCGGCGCGGCTTTGCGCGGGCGGCGGTGAACGTTGCCCATATGGCGGCCTTTGTGGCTGAAGTCGTGGCGGCATCCGCGGCTGCCATCGGCATCAACCACTTTGTCCGCGGCATGATGGGCGCTGATGCGCCGGGGCCCGCGTGGATGCATCGCGTGGCAATGTTCTGGCAGCAATCGCCGCGCCTGTGCAACACCCTCGCGTTTCTCGGCGCGTATCTGGTCCTGTCCTTCGCGCTGCACAGGTTCATCCGCCCACTCGACCGACGCTCGATGCGCGCCAAACGCCCCGGCTCCGTGAGTCGCACGGGCGGGCTCGTCCTCGGCGCATGCCTCGGCGCGTTTCGCGCGGCGGTCCTCGGCGCCTGCGTGTACGTGGCCCTGCAGTACGTCTCCGCGCCTGCAATCGCGCAGGCGTCCGCCTCATCGCCCGCCTACCGCTGGATGTCGGCGCACCTGTACAGACCCTGGCTTCGGCCCGTCGTCGACCGGGAAATGCCCGTCTTGGCGAGAGGCGCCTTGAAGAACGTGGCAGCTGACATTTCGCTGTTCGTCGTGCCCACGGGCCCCGGCGAAGAGACGGGCGTGCTCGTGGTGCCAAAGCCCGTCGCGGAAAAGGCGCTGGCCATCACGTGCGGCCTGAGTTCGCCGTACTTAAAGGCGCGAGCCCTGTACGAATGGGAGATTCACCACATCCGGTACGACTGGAAGAAATACGACGACTACGTCGATGACGGCAAGTGGGATGCGCAGTCGCCCCTCACCACGCTCGAAACGGGCAAAGGCGTCTGCGCCGACTACGCGCTGCTGTACGCGGACATGGCGCACGCCGTCGGGCTCACCGTGCGCATTGACGAAGGTCTCGCCATCACCGGGGGTGTCGAAGGCTCGCACGCCTGGAACGAGGTCTTCATCCCAGGCGAGCACCGTTACATCTTGGTCGACACGACGTGGGGCTCGGCTCAGGACGCCTGGTTCGACGTGCCCCCTGCCGTCTTCGATGAGACCCATAAGCTCGTCACGCGCATCACCATCTACGCGTCGACCTGAATGGGCTCGTACTTGAGCGGCAGGCGCATGCGAATGTGCGTCCCTTCCGGGCTAGAATTCACCACGCCCACCGTCCCTCCGTGCGCAATGGCGATGAGCCCACAAAACGTCAGCCCGAGGCCAAGGCCACCTTTCTTCGTCGAGCTGTACGGCACGAAAATCTGGTCCCACCGCTCCCGGGGGATGCCCACGCCCGTGTCGATCACGTCGACGTGCAATTCCTCTCCCTCAATGCGCAGCGTGACGTCGACCTCTCGGCGGGCGCGATCGTCCGGGATGGCGTCGATGGCGTTGCGCACGAGGTTGACGATCGCGCCAAACAGCTTGTCCTCGTCCACGTCCAGGTACACGTGGCGCTGACCGGTCTCGTTGTGAAAGCTCAGCCTCACGCGCCGGGACTGCGCCATGGGCGAACACAGGCCGACCGCGTTCGACACGAGCTTCACCACGTCGCGGCGCCGCACGGTCAACATGCCATTGCGCAAAAACGCCGTGAAATCGCGCGCGATGCGATTCGCGTACTCCGAGGCTGACCGCATCCGCTCCAGGATCTCGCGCGCCTTGTCGCCGAGCTCGGGCTCCAGTCGCGGCAGCAGATCCGACATCTGGCGAATGGCGGCGAGCGGCGTCCCCAGCTCGTGCACCAGCGCCTGCGTGGCCATCACCAGGTAGTCCACGCCGCGCCCCCGCTCGCGCCGGGTCAACTCGCGCAGATAATCCACCAGCCTCTCCGACATCTCATTGACGTGCGCCGCCAGCACGCCAATCTCGTCCGATCGCGCCACTTCGACGTGGGCCGCAAAGTTTCGGCCGGCGATCTCGTCCACGGCCTCCGTGATGCGTTTGAGCGGGCGGATGATGAGGTCCGCGCCGGCAAACGACAGGAGCGCCGTCAAACACAAAAGCGCCCCGCCCAAAACAGCCATGTCGTGCAGCAGATCGGCGAGCTGCGCCGCGATGAGGCGATAGTTCATGACGATCTCGACCACGTAGTGATCGCCCTGTTCCGACTCCGGAATGAACGCCTTCATCACCGTGGTGCCATTCACGCGGTCGATGGCGGTCTGCATCTTGCCCGTGGCGAGCGCCTGATCCTTCAGGTGAACGTCGAGATCGTGATGCGCATACCGATACGACCCGTACATGACGGGCTGGTTGGCGATGTCCACCCACGAGACGCCCTTGTACGAGTAGCGGATGGGTTTTTCGTCAAAGGTCTTGTTCAGCACGGCAATGGACAGGATGTCAGGCTCCGTCTGCATGATGTGGCGGATGGTGCTGTTGACGCTGACGACCTGCTCGTAGCGCGGAATGGAGGTCTGTACGTAAAATGGGTCGATGATGTAGTCGGTCGTGCCGTCGTAGTAATAGCCCCACTTGTCCACCTTGGTGGGATCGGACGCGGCGTTGGCAAACGGGCCGGACCAGTAGTCTTTCTCGGCCGTGCCGTACGTCGAGGCCTGAGGTCTGCCCGCGAGCAGATCGCGAAAGGCGATGTACCATTTGCCCATGCCGCGCGTGGAGAGGCCGATTTCGCGCGGATCGGAGGAGCGCACCCCGACGATGTCGTCGGCGGTGGGCGCGAGCAGCGTGATGCCGCTCACCCCCAGTTGGGCAGAGAGCTGGCGCAGCTGTTCGTTCGTCACGTCGCGCCAGTGGGGCGGCAGTTGCTTCTCAATGGCGATGGAAGCGATGCGCAGCTCATTGCCTAGCAGGTTGTCGATGTAGGCCTGGCCGGCTTCGCTCGACTCGATCTCGAGGTCGATCTGCTGCGCGAGCAACTGCGCCTGCTTGTCCGCGCTCTTCAGCATCTGCTGGCGCGCGACGCTATAAAACAGCGCCCCGCCGAGCGCGAGCACCACGAGCATCGCCCCGAAGAGGATGGAGATGATCTTGTACCGCAGCGAGAAGCGCACGCGGGGATGGGCGTTCACCTGCTGCATGTTGTCCCGCCTTTACGCGTGCTTTCTCGTACAGGTGCGGATGATGTGGGCGAGCTCGGCCGTCGCCGTGGCCACGTCGTCATTGAAAATCAGGAAATCGAACTGGTCCGACAGCGACTCCTCGTACTTGAGGCGCTGCATGCGAACGCGGATGTCATCCTCGTGATCGCCGCGATGATGGAGTCTGCCCTCGAGATCGTCCAAGCAGGTCGGGCGCACGTAAATCAGCACGACGCGATCGCCAAATACGCGCTTCATGTTGAGCGCGCCGTTGACGTCAATGTCCTTGATGATGACGCGCCCCTCGTTGAGCGCGCGCTCGTAGCTCAAAAGGTGCGTGCCGTACAGGTTGCCGTGGATGGTCTCGTACTCGAGGAATTCGCCCTGCTCCACCATGCGCATGAACTCCTCGCGGGACACGAAGTAATACGGATTTCCGTTGGTCTCTCCAGGCCGCATCGGCCGCGTCGAGAAGGACGGAATGAAGGTCAGGCCGAGATCGTACCGATCCCTGAGCGCGTTGATGAGCGTGTTTTTCCCTGCGCCGGACGGCCCGGACAGGATGAAGAGCAGGCCCTTCGTATGCGTCTCCCCCTCTGGCTCGTAAGTCATGAGATCGGACAACTTGCAGGACAGTGCATCGCAAATTCTCTGTAACACCCGAAGGTCCACGCGGGTGATGGCGTTCTTTTTCATGGCGTACAGCGTATTTTTGTTGACGCCGGACCGTTTCACCAGATCGGGTATTTTCATGTTTCGCTCGGACAGGAGCCGATCGAGGTGAAAGCGAATTTGACTCACGGGCATCCATCCCCGCAGGCAAGTTTCTAATCAGTATACTGAGTTCGAGGGACGTTGTACAGGCTTCATTGGACAGAGAGAAAGGAGCGTGGCGCCGTGATTGCGCTGGCCTGGATTGCGGCCGTAAGCTTGGCGGCTTGGCTGTTCCTCCTGCTCGCGCGCGGGCTGTATTGGCGCATGCACCTGGCGATGGATACGAAAAGCGCGGCGGAGGAAGTGGAGGGAGAAGGAGCGCGAAATTGGCCGGCCGTGTGCGCGGTGGTTCCGGCGCGCAACGAAGCGGACGTCCTGCCGCGCACCCTGCCCGCCCTTTTGTCCCAAGCGTACCCGGGCCGCTTTCAGGTCATCCTGGTGGACGATCACAGCGACGATGGCACAGCCCAGGTGGCCATGCGCGCGGCCGCAGAAATGGGCGCTTCGGACCGCCTGCGCGTCGTGGCGGCAGAGGCGCTGCCCGCGGGCTGGACGGGCAAGGTCTGGGCCATGCAGAACGGGCTGAAACACGTGCCCGACGACGCCGAGTACATCCTGTTCACCGACGCGGACATCCTCCATCCGCCGACGAGCGTCACGGCCCTGGTCGCGGCGGCAGAGCGGCGAAACCTCGACCTGGTGTCGCTCATGGTGCGGCTTCGCGCGGAAAGCGCGTGGGAGAAGCTGCTCATTCCAGCCTTCGTCTACTTTTTCGCAAAGCTCTACCCGTTTGCCTGGGTCGCCGACCCGAGAAAGAAGACGGCCGCAGCTGCCGGCGGGTGTGTGCTCGTCCGCCGGAGCAAGCTGCCCATGCCCCCGGGGCTCACGCCCATCCAACATGCCATGATCGACGATTGTGCGCTCGCGCAACTCGTGGCCGATCGCGGCGGGCGCCTCTGGCTCGGCCTGGGAATCGATGTGGTGAGCTTGCGCGCATATCAGACGCTCGGCGAGATCTGGCGCATGATTGCGCGCACGGCGTTCGTGCAGCTTCGCTTTTCGGCGCTGCTCTTGGCGGGCACCGCCCTCGGCATGCTCCTGTTGTACGTCGTGCCGCCCATGGCGCTTCTGGCGGGACTCGTGGGCGCCTGGTCGGGCGCGCGCGGAGGACTCGCGGCGCTCGCACTCGGTGGGCTTGCGTACGCCATTCTCGCCGGGACGTTCATCCCCATCCTCCGGTTTTACCGCCTGTCGGCCGCGCGCGCCATCCTACTCCCGTTGGCCGGGGCCTTGTACACGCTCATGACGTTGGACTCAGCGCGGCGCTTTTGGCTGCGGACGGGCGACCACTGGAAAGGGCGTCCGTACGAGATGCGCAAACCCTGAATGCACACGCGCTTAAGGCAGCCGGGACAGGCGGAGCAGGCCCTCGGAACCGCAGAAACGAACCACGCTCAGGGCGCGTTCACCGAACTGTCAACCTCAAACCGCTTTCATGCACCGCCCTCCATCTCCCACTTTTGCGATAATGATGATGAGCATTTGCGTCCCGATCGCGCGGCGTTCGGCCGCGCGATCGGGACGGACACGCGAAAGGGGGAGAGACGGTGGACGCTCGAGAACGGCAAGGACGTCATCTTCTTGCGCATCGCGCGGCAGCCTCTCGCCCCGAAGGAGAAGCCCGCCTGTTTCACGCGTTTGTCGTGCGCAGGGCTCCCTGGCCTTGGAGGCGGGCGCTGTCGGCGGGCCTCAGCCTGTTTTCCGTCGCCAGCCTTGGCGCCCTGCTTCACCGCCCCGTGGACGGTCTCATCGCGTCCATCGGGGCTTTCACGGGCATCTACGCGACAGATCTCCCGCCCCGCAGGCTGGCCGCGAAGCTCGCGGCGGTCGGCCTCGGGCTCACAGCCGCGTTCGCGCTCGGCGCGCTCGCAGCTGGCCGCCCCCTCGCGGCAGCTCTCAGCGTCGCGGGCGTGGGCGGCATCGCCACCTACGTCGCTGGCGCGCTCGAAATGGCGCCGCCGGGGCCGTTCTTCTTCATCATGGCGGCCGCCATCGCGGCCGGACAACCGCAGGCGCACGCTGGCACATTCTCAGCCGAGCTCATCCTGTCGGGTGCCGGAGTCGCTTTTCTGCTGTCCCTCCTGCTTGCTGTGGCGTGGCCGTCACGTCTGCGAGGGCAAGCGCAGCGCCTGCACCGCTCGGGCGCAAGGCGCGTCATGCGCAAGCTGCGCATTCATCTGCGTCTGAAGGACGCGACCTTCTCCAACGCGCTGCGCATGTCGGTCGGCCTCTGCGCCGCTTCCCTCGCCGCACAGGCGCTCGACAGCCCGCGCGGTTACTGGACAGCCGTCGGTTGCGCCGCTACGCTCGTGGGGACGACCGTGATGGGCACGCTTCACCGCGCCATTCAGCGCGCGCTCGGGAGCGTCATCGGGGTGCTTGTCGCGAGCGTCATCCTCAGCCTGCACCTTCGTTCGCTCGCGCTCGCCATGTGCCTCTTCGCCCTGCAGACCCTGGCGGAACTGTTCATCGCGCGAAACTACGGCATCGCTGTCATTTTCATCACGCCGCTCGCCATGCTCATCGCCGAGGCCAGCCCGACCGGACTCGACCCGCACGCCGCGCTCTTCTGGCGGCTTGCCGATACGCTGCTCGGCTGCGCCATGGGCCTTGCGATCCGGCTCCTCTGGCACATCCCATCCCGCCGCTTGCGGCCTTCCCGCTAGTGCCCGTATGACAGACGTGTGTCGATTCGACACGAGCACGCTCGATTCGACAGCTTTCGCTTTTCAACAGCCAAGCCATGCGCTACACTTCGACATGCAAGGTCGCCCTCGTGGCGCGGTGTGCTCTTTCTCAGGAAGAATCGGGGCGTCGCCCCGGTTCTTTCTCTGCTTTTAGGGTGGTTGTCGACAACCCCAAGCCGCGCCGCGTCATTTGTTGGATGCAAAGGAGCGCATGACGCATTGACTTTCAATCTCCGCCGCGCTTTCCCATATATTCTAATGGCACTCGGCCTCTCCGCGCCGGTCTGTGCCGCGTTTGCGCTTCGCGGCCAAGTGCCAGAATGGCTCCTCGCCATCATGGCCGCCGCATGCGTGCTCGAATGGTTTCCCCTCCACCTCCCGGGCGGCCGGCGATTCTCAGCCTCCGTGTTCTGTTACGTCCTGGCCGCGGACCAGTACGGCTTCTCCGCGGCGAGCGCCGCGATTCTCGTCGGCGTGGCCACGTCTGTCATCCGGACCGGATCCCGCCGCTTCACGCGCGCCCATCTGCGGAGGCTCTTGTTTTCCCTCGGAGCGCATCAGCTCGCCCTTGCGCCCACCTATGCGCTCCTCGAGCGCGTTCCGTTTCTGCCCTGCCTCTTTCGCACGGCCATCGCAGCCGTCGTCTTTGAGGTCGTGCGGCTCATCGCCGACGCGCTTTTCCTCGAGGCCAAGGGGCGGTTTCGCTCCGTGCTCGACGCGCTTCGCAGCCTGCACCCTGTGACGCTCCTCATCCCAGCGTCGCTCGCTTCGCTGCTCTCAGCGCCTCAGATGGAATGGCCCGTCGTTTTGCCCACGGCCGCCTTGTTTGCGAGCTTCGCCTGGCTCTCCCGCCGCCAAGCGCAACTCGTCGACGAGTGTGAATCTGCTCGCCAGACCTACCGCGTCATCGCGGACCACTCGGCCGATCTCGTCCTCATCGCCGAGAGCTCCGGAGAGATCGTCTTCGCGTCGCCCGGCTTCCTGTCGGCCCGCGGCGTGACCGCGGATGCGCTCATCGGGTGCTCCGTGCTGGATCTCGTCGCACCCGAGGATTTCGCGATGTTTGACGAATGGCTCACGCCAGAGGGCGCCGACGGGCGCGATCGCGAACTCGCCATGGAGATAGGCGGCGCGCGCGTGGACGTGGAGCTCCGCATCACGCCCATCGAAACTCACTCCGCCACGCGTTACGTCATCCAGGCCCGGGACATCTCCGCGCGCCTGCGGAAAACCGCCGACCGCGTGCGCGAAGAGCGGCTCGAAGCCCTCGGCCAGCTCGCCGCGAGCATCGCGCACGAGTTCCGCAACCCTTTGACCACCGTCATGGGTTTTGTGCAATTGTTTCGCGATCAACTCGAGGAGCTCGCGCCCGGCGCCTACGCGGCCATGTGGGGCGAACTCGAGCGCATCAAGGACGTCACCGACGCCCTCATGGTCCTGGCCAAGCCGGAGGACGTCCCGCATGTCGCGTGCGATCTCGGCGCGATTGCCGAGACCGCCGCAGCCGTCTGCCAGCCGCTGGCACTCGAGCGCGGCGTGAAGCTGGCGTGCGGCCCGTTGGAGCCCGCGCAGGTGTTGGGCCATCCAGGCCAGCTGCGGCAGATGTTCGTCAGCCTGTTGCGCAACGCCATCGAGGCGGCCGCCGAGGCGCAGGGCGACGTGAGCCTGTCCGTCACGGCCACGGAAGTCGGCGCGATCGCGACGATTCAGCACGCCGGCGAAGGAATCCCGACCTCGCTTTCGGCTCGCCCTGGGGAGCCCTTCTACGACACGAGCGAGCGGGGCACCGGCCTCGAACTGATGGTCGCCCACCGGATTGCGCTCGAGCACGGCGGCAACTTGGAGGTCAAGCGCACGACACAGCCGCGCAAAACCGTGCTTCGGCTTCGGTTCCCGCAGGGGAACGGATGAAGGCGCGGCCGCCCGCGCGCTTTCCAAGCCATGTCTTTGACAGACAAGCCTGTCGTAGCTTATAAATGATGACGAGCTGCCCATCTGTAAGCGCTGACAGCCGGAGAGACTAAACAATCGGTTGTTTACATGGGCAAGCGCGAGCCAATGGGGAAGGAGGTGGACATGATGAACGACACGCAGAAGCCGCCCACAAAGGCGAAGCGGTGGTGGTACGTGCTCATCCTTGCACCCGTCATCGGATCGCTGTTCCCAGGGCTCTATGGGTCGCTCAAGCCGGAGCTGTGGGGCATCCCGTACTTCTACTGGTACCAGATGCTATGGATCATCATCGCAGCCATCATCACCGCATTCCTGTACAACATTCTGAAAGACGACTGAGGGCAAGGGGGTGATCTCGTGCAAATCAACTGGACTGCGTTCTCTATTTTTATTATTTTCTTTCTCTTTGTCGCCGTCCTCGGCTTCGTCGCGGCGAGGTGGCGGCGAGGTGATCTCTCCCACCTGGAAGAGTGGGGCCTCGCGGGGCGCCGGTTCGGCACGCTCATCACGTGGTTCCTGGTGGGTGGAGACTTGTACACCGCCTACACGTTCATCGCTGTGCCAGGGCTCATGTACGGGAAAGGCGCGCTCGGCTTTTACGCCGTTCCCTACACCACCGTCGTCTACCCCATCTTCCTGCTGATTCTGCCCAGGTTTTGGTCCGTGGCACGGGCGAAGGGGTACGTCACGGCATCGGACTTCGTCCAGGGCCGCTACGGAGATCGCCTGTTGTCGTTTGCCGTGGCGCTCACGGGCATCGTGGCGACCATCCCCTATATCGCCCTGCAGCTGACGGGCATGCAGGCGGTCATCACCGCCATGGGCATTCCGGGCAGCTGGCCTCTTATCATCGCGTTTATCATCCTGGCGCTGTTCGCCTACACGAGCGGCCTGCGCGCGCCCGCGATGATCGCCATCGTGAAAGACCTCATGATTTACATCACGATTATCGTGGCGGTCATTCTCATTCCCATTAAGCTGGGTGGTTTCGGGCATATCTTCCATGCGTCTGCCGCAGCGCTCGCGAAGCACCACCCGCCGGGATCCATCGCGCTGTCGCCGAAGCTGTACGCCACCTACGGCACGCTCGCGCTCGGCTCCGCACTCGCGCTGTTCCTCTACCCGCACGCGGTCACAGGCGTGTTCAGCGCTTCCAGCCGCCGCGTGGTGAAGCGGAACATGGCGCTCTTGCCGGCCTACTCGTTTGCGCTTGGCATCATCGCGCTGCTCGGCTACATGGCGCTCGCCGCAGGCGTTCACACGAAGTCGTCCAGCGAGGCCGTGCCACTCTTGTTCCTGAAGGAGTTTCCGACGTGGTTTGCGGGCTTTGGCTTTGCGGCCATCGGCATCGGCGCGCTGGTCCCTGCGGCCATCATGTCGATCGCGTCCGCCAACCTGTTTACGCGCAACATCTACAAGGCGTTCTTCGTGCGCAATGCGTCGAACGAGCACGAGGCGCGCGTGGCGAAGATCGTCTCGCTCATCATCATCCTGCTGGCGCTGGTGTTCATCCTCGGATTCCCGCAGCAGTACGCCATCAGCATGCAGCAGGTGGGCGGCATCCTCATCCTGCAGACCCTGCCCACCGTGGTGTTTGGCCTGTTCACGCGCTGGTTCCATCGGCGCGGGCTGTTCCTCGGCTGGCTCGTCGGCATCGTGCTCGGCATCCTCATGTGGGCGAGCACGGGCTATCAATCCACGAGCTACACCGTGGGCGGCGTGACCGCCTATGCCGGCATCTGGGCGCTCATCGTCAACATCGTCGTCGCACTCGTCCTCAGCGGCATCTTCCAGGCGATGGGGTTGTCGAACGGCGAGGACGAGACCACGCCAGCCGACTACCGGGTGGACGCCGAGGCGTCGGTCTGACGCCGGGCGGCCTCCCTCTATGGCGAAAGGGCCCTCACGAGAGGGCCCTTTCGTTTTTGACCGCGATCACGCCCGGCGCGCCGACGTACAAGGGTACAGGGCGCGGGCGAGCCCTTCGCCCAGCGCGACGTTCAGCAGGATGCTCAGGCACACGGCCGCAGCGTACGCGCGCGGGAAGGGCAGCGCGAGCGCGTGCACGCCCAACCATGTGAACCCGCGGTTCAGCAGATTCGTGTCGAGAAACACATAACTCCTCACCACCCAGCGCCGGTGGGCGTCGGGGCGCCTCTGCCTGGCCATCCAATACACGAAAAACGCAGCCACGAGCCAGTACACGTTCAGCACGTTAAACGCCACCGTGGCCACTTCGCCGCCTGTCGCCTCCGGTGCCAGGTACCCGCTCGTGCCGTCCACGCCGAGCACGCCCGCCAGATACGCGTAGCCCACGGCGCGATGGGCACCCAGGTGCCACCTGGCCCGCGTCCAGGCGAAATTGAGCGCGCCCGCCAGAATGGCGACAAACGCGCTCGCGATGTGAACGTGCAAGGCCACGAGCCACGCGGTGTGCGACAGGTGGCGGTGAAGCCCCGTCTTGTGCGCGAGAAACGACACGTCCCCCGGGTCTGTCACGAAGCTCTGCACCGCCATGAAGGCGATGTACCCCGCGGCGGCGCATGCAAACACCCATGCAAACCACCCACGCCGATGTTTCGTCTCAGACGGCGCCACTGCCATCCCTCCGCCGGCCTTCCTCAATGCCATCCTCCGCGTATCCCATCTTTCGAGGCCGGCGGCCGTTCTCCCTGCTCACGGATAGATGAGCCGGCCGCGATCGTCCGGAATGCCACACTTTCGATAAAAATACGTGTTGATCACGTCGCGCCACTCGACGGCGCGATCGTACTGGTCCAGAAGCCGCGCGAGCACGCGCTCGAAGCGAACCGGGTCGATCCGGCCCGCGAGCCGGCGCCATGCCTCGATCATCCACGCCACCGCCTCCACGCCGTCGAAGTGCGTGTCGTAGATGTGTTGGATGACCGTCTTCCCCGAGTGCAAGGCGTGTGTGTAGGGCACGTGGTGGAAGAACAGCAGGAGTTCGTCCGGGCAGGTCTCCAAATGCTCGTACAGGCTTCGCACCGGCTCATGATACTGACCCGTGAAGCCCGTCCCCGTCGCCATCGTCCGATCCACCCCGATGCCGCGCCAATCGGCGTAGTGATACGTGCCCCACTTCGAGTACTCGTACCCTTCTGGATTCGGCCCGTCGTGGTGGCCCGGGTTGACCATGAATCCCACGCCAAGCGGCGCCGTGTACGCCTCGTACGCGGGCCACGACGCCATCAGGATGGCCTCCACCGTCCGGACGACGTCCGCCTCGTCGCCGTACGTGAGCTGCGCCCATTCCCGGGCGATCTCGGCCGGATCGAGCGATGGGTCCCAGGCGAGCCGGCCGAACGCGTACAGGTTGGCCTGCGCGAGCGAGTGGCCCGTCCAGTTCGGGCTGTCGCCCACGTTCGCGACGCCGGCCATCCCGCCGTGCGGCCGCCCGAACAGCGCCCCGCGGGCGATCTCGGCGACGGTGGAGCCCTCCCCGCGCGCGTGGGTGTCAAAATCGAGCACCTGTTTCCACATGGGCGCGAGGTAACAGACGTCGCGCTGCTGACCCGTGTACTCCTGCGTGATCTGAAGCTCGAGCATCACGTTGGTCGAGCGGAGCCCGCCGAAAAGCGGGGAGACGGGCTCTCTCACCTGAAAGTCGATGGGCCCATGCTTGATTTGAATCAGGACGTTGTCGAGAAACAGGCCATCCAGCGGCACGAAGTGATCGTAGGCGGCGCGGGCACGGTCGGAACGCCTGTCTCGCCAGTCCATCAGGCAGTTGTACACGAACGCCCGCCAGATGACGAGCCCGCCGTGCGGCGCAAGCGCCCTCGCCAGCATGTTGGCGCCGTCTTTGTGATCGCGCCCGTAGGTGAACGGCCCGGGGCGAAACTCGGAGTCGGCCTTCACGAGAAAGCCCCCGAAGTCCGGGATGTGCCGGTAGATGCGGTCCGCGGCCGCGCGCCACCAGGCTTCGACGCGCGCATCGAGCGGATCGGCCGTGGGCAGGTCGCCGAGATCGACCGGGCTCGCGAAGTTGATGCTGAGGAACAGCCGGATGCCATACCGGCGAAAGATGTCGGCCAAGCGCGCGATGCCGGGCAGATACGCCTCCGTGAGGAAGCGCGTTTCGATGGGGTGCACGTTGACATTGTTGATGGCGATGGCGTTGATGCCGATGGAAGCGAGCAGCCTGGCATAGTCCGCGACGCGCCGCTCGTCAAAATCGATTTGGCCCCCGCGGTAAAAGAGCGACTGCCCGGCGTAGCCGCGCTCGATGGTGCCATCCGCATTGTCCCAGTGATCGAGCATGCGCAGGGCGTTGTGCGGGGATGAGACGCACGGCTCGTGCAGGGGCTGGCCAAGCCGCAGGCGGCGGATCAGGTGGAAGGCGCCGTACAAGAGGCCTGCCGGCGTGTGCGCGACGACAGCGATGTTGCCGCCTGTGGACACGATGGCATACGCGTCGTCAGACACTGCGGCTTCGAGCGCCTTGGCCGCAAGTTCGCGAAGGCCGAGCGGCAGTTCGGGCACAAGGCCCATGGCGACAAAAGGCGCGTCAGGATAGGCATCGAGGCTCGGCTGCAGCCTCACAGGCCTTTCGCCGAAGGCCGCTTGCACCGCGCGGGTCCACTCGGCGGCGGCCGTTTCAAGGACCGGCTCACTGGGCGAACCGAAGACCACCAAGGCGCGCAAAGGCGGCGGACAGGCGAGCCCTCGAAGGGGCGTCTCCTGAAGCCAAGCGTCGTAGTCGAGATCGCGCTCGTGGGACATGGTGGACCGACCTCCCCTCACACGTAACCATTCGCGAGAAAGCCGCCGTCGGCGACGAGAATTGTGCCGGTCACGTAATCCGAGTCGCTGGACGCCAGAAACACCGCCGGGCCCGCGATATCGTCGACCTCCCCCATGCGGCCCGCCGGAATGCGCGCGACAAGCTTTTCGGGCTTGTGAATGCCCCGGCGAATGTAATCCCGCACGATTTCCGTCATGATGAAGCCCGGGCTGATGGCGTTCACCTGGATGTTGTGCTTCGCCCACTCGACGGCCAGCGCCTGCGTCAACTGGCGGACACCGCCCTTGCTCGCCGCGTACGTCGCCCGTTCGGGAATGCCCGCGTGGGCCACGATGGACGTGATGTTGATGATCTTGCCGCCCTGTCCGCGCGCAATCATCCCGCGGCCCACAGCCTGGCAGAACAAGAATGTGCCGTCCAAGTTGATGTTCAGGCACGCCTTCCACCGCTCGTAGGAAAGTTCTGTCGACGGCGCCGCCACCGAAATGCCCGCGGCATTGACCAGGATGTCGATCCGGCCAAATTGGGCCTCAGCGGCCGCAACAGCCCGCTCCACATCGGACGGGTTTGACACATCGCACACGCAAGGCAGCGCCTGGCGCCCGGTCTCTCTGGAGATCCATTCGGCCTGGCCCAACAGCTCGGCCTCCGTCCGGCTCACGAGACAGATGTCCGCGCCCTCCTGGGCGAACCTGCGCGCAATGGCCGCACCGATGCCGCGGCCGCCGCCGGTGACGAGCGCCACCTTGTTCAAGAGACGCATCGATTCCATCCTCCTTACCGCTTTAGGGGCCAAAGAAAGCCGCGTGATGCGCCTTGATGCGCGGGAGATCGTCCATCAGCTTGGAAAGGTGATGGTGCATCGCGTCGACGGCTTGTTCCGGACGGCCGGCCAGAACCGCGCGCGCGACCTGCTCGTGCTCCCCGACCAGCCGCTTCATGCGCTCCGGCTCAAACAGCGAGAGCATCCGCACGCGGTTCAGATGGCCGCGCATTTGCGCCACAATCGCAGAGAGCGTCTCGTTCTCGAACGCCTGCAGGAAGATTTGATGAAACGCGTCGTCCGCCTGCATGAAGCGCATCGCGTCGCCCGCGTCAGCGGCGGCCTGCTGTTCGCGAAGCGAATGGGCGAGTTCCTGTTCCAAGCGCGCTCGCATGCCCTCGTCGTGCGCCGCCTCCTCTGTCACGCGGCGAATGACGGCCAGCTCCAGGCTTTCGCGCACGAACCGGGTCTCCTCGACCTGTTTCTCGGAAATGAGCGCCACCTTCATGCCGCGCTGCGGAAGCACCTCGATCAGCCGCTCCATGGCAAGCGCGCGCACAGCCTCGCGAATGGGCGTCCGGCTCATGTTGAGCATCCTTGTGAAGTCGGACTCGTACACGGTCTGCCCCGGATGCAGTCGAAGGGACAGAATTTCTTCGCGAATGGCCTCATACGCCTGCTCGCCGAGCGTCTTCTTGGCCACTCCATAGGTCACACCAGCGATCAACGCCACACCTCCTCGCGTGGTTGCGTCGCGGCTATTGTACCGTATACTTGTATACCTAGGCAAACACAGAGAGAAGCTTGCGCATGCCTCCCCCTGCGGCCCCGGTTGACCGCCTTGCGCCCACGCGGGTGCCCTGGACGCCGGCCGAAGCCGGCGCCCAGCGAACGCGTCCACCAGCGCGTTTCTTATCTCAGCGATGCGATGTCCTGCGCCAAGTTCGCGACGTCCGGCGTGCCCACGCCCGAGGCCGGATCGTAACCAGGCACCGCATTCCAATACCAGTTGTTCCCCGTCGTGATGTCGTGGAACGGCTGCGCCCCACCTTGGACCCCTTGCGTCAACAGGGTGTACAGCAGCGGATTGAGGAAGCCCACTCGCCCATGGACCTCCTGATCAATGAGCGCCGTGATACCGTTCAACTGCGGCGCCACGAAGCTCGTCCCGCCGTAGCCCGCAATCCAGCCACCGCCCGCGCTCCAGTAGACCAGATAGCCCGTCTCCGGATCAGCATCCATGGAGATGTCCGGCAGATTCCGGCCCGCGTAATTGCTCGGCAGGTTGTACGTGAAGGGCGATCCGTACAAAACGCCCTGCGAGTCGGTGAAGGCCTGATTGGCCGCGCTATTTTGCATGCCGCCCACGCCGAGCTGATACCACGGGCGCGGGAAGATGACGCTCACGCCACCGCCTGTGCCCACGGAGAAGAGCCCTTGGTAGCCGAGGTTTTGAAGGTATTGCCACGACCAGGGCTGCTCCTGCGTGATGTTGACCGTGCCGAGCGAGAACTTTGCGGTGAACGGTACCGTCGTGCCTCCCGCAGCCGTGATGTACGGGTCGGAGGCGGGAAAGTCCACGCTGAGCGGCGTGGTGAAGCCATCGGAGGGCGGGAAGTCGCGCGCCGTGTCGTAGGCGCCTGAATCCCCCGCGGCCGCGTACATGGAAATGCCCTGAGCCGCCGCCTCCATGAACGCCTGGGTGAAGGCGAGGAGCTCATCCACATACGACTGGCCTTGGTTCATCTGCGGCAGGTAATCGATTTCAGGCTGTCCCCAGCTCACCGAGAGGGAATCCGCCTGGTTGTCCGAGACCGCCTGGTAGAACGCATCGATGAAGCCCTGATCCGTATTCGGCGCGTCGTACACCACGACGTTGGCGTCCGGCGCCAAACCGCCCGACTGTTCCACGTCCAGCGTCGTCTCGACCGATCCATCATCCATCTGGCCACCGCCGTCCACATTCACCATCTGGATGCGGTTTGGAGCCACCTTCAGCCCAATGCCCTGCCAGTAGGTGTAGGCATCCTGCGGATTAAAGCTCGACAGCGTCACAATGCCGATGGTCTCGCCCTTGCCCGTGATACCCTTCTGATAGAGTGGGTTGATGTCGTAGCGATTCGCCGTATCCCCAACCGTGTAGCTCCCTGGCGTGCCCGTCGCCGTGCTGCCTCCCTGCGGAAGCACCACCTTGGGCGAAGGCACACCCGCGACGTTCGGCGTCTTCACCGTGAGCGACTGCGCCGCCTGTGCCGTATCGAGTCCCACCACGGCGAGCACGTTGGTGAGAAGCGCCACCGGGATCTGCGGCGGCTTCTTCGGCGCGCGGAAGATGTGCCCGTTTGCCTTAAACAGGTCGATCACGGTGTTGAACGCGTTGTCAAACTGCTGAACTGTGCCCTGAACCTGCATGTCCAGGTGATCCGCGTCGACATTCACGACCTGGAGCCCATAGCCCTGAAGCTCCTGCTCAATCTGCTGAAGGGTCGCCGCCGAAGGCGCGTACTGCTGAGCGAACTGCGCCGTCGTCAAGAACTTATGGTACAGCGGACTGCCCGGTGTCTCCGTCTCTTGAATGTAGTTCTGCAGCGCCGTCGGATTCTGCACACGCAAAATGATGGATGCCGTCACCGTCTGGCTCCCACTCGCCGGCCCCATATCCTGCGCATTTTCCGTTGAAGGATTCGCAAGCGGCGCAGCCTCCACGGTGTCCGCGCTCATCACAGGCACCCCAACCGCGAGCATGCTAAGTGCCGCAGGCACGCCGAGCGCCAGCCGTTTCCACAAGCCCATGTCAACGCCCCCTGATGTCCGAATCTGATCTTGCGCCAAATGGATTCGGCACAGGGGTCGTTTGATCCTTCAGCGAATTGCGTCGAATTGCGGCGAAAACGCAGGTAATTGTTGCATAGGGGTGCAAAGCCGCGGAATCTCCGCGCTTCGCACCCCTGAACCCGCGCTCACCCGCGCGCCACCGCCGTTAGGCGCCCACGACGCTGCCCGATGGCGCCACTTCGTCCTCAGGACACGTGGCTTCGACGATGCGGTCCTCCAGCTCGCGCGCAACCTGATTGCGTCGCTCCTCGCTCCACTCGCACGCATCCGCCATGTAGCGGATGACCGCGTCCTTGTGCGTCCGCACCCAGTCGATATCGAAGTACAAGGCGCCCGTCCGCCGGATGAAGAAATCGGACGGCGTCACCACCATCTCGTGGCGCAGCCCGTACTCCAGTTCCGCGAATACGTCGGGCTCAAGCCCATACTTCGCGGCCCGATCCCGCCCAGATGCCAGAATGTTGAAGACGAGATCGACATTCGTCCCGTATCGCCGCGCTAGCCGCCGCGCCGCCTCTTCGGGCAGCCCGAGCTTGACGCCGCGGCTCACCCGCTCTTCGATGAAGGCAGGCATGTGGCCGGACCCGCCGAAGTCGCCGCCAGAATACGGGATGCGATCCGTCGAGCAAGGCGCGAAGCGCCGCCCAGCCTCGGCGAGATCGAGCGCCACCATGTCGACGACCTTTTCGGCCATCTTGCGGTAGCCCGTCAGCTTGCCGCCCGCAATCGTCAGAAGGCCGGATGGCGAGACAAACACCTCGTCCTTGCGCGAGATCTCGGACGGGTCCTTCCCCTCCTCGTGGATCAAGGGTCGCACGCCAGCCCAGCTGCTCTCGATGTCCGCGGCCGTAAGGTTGACGCTCGGGAACATGAAATTCACGCAGTCAATGAGATAGTCTCGATCCGCCTTGGTCATGCGCGGATGGACGAGATCGCCCCGGTAGTTGGTATCCGTGGTGCCGATGTAGGTCTTGCCATCGCGCGGAATGGCAAACACCATGCGCCCATCGGGCACGTCGAAGTAAACCGAGTTGTGGAGCGGAAATCGCTTGCCGTCGACGACGATGTGCACGCCCTTCGTGTGGTGGAGCGTCTTGCCGGACTTCGAACCGTCTTTCTCGCGGAGCTCATCGACCCACGGGCCGGCCGCGTTGACGACCTTCTTGGCCCGCACGACGAAGGTGTCGTGGCTCAGGACATCTTCCACTTCTGCGCCCGCGATGCGGCCGTGATCGTACACGAAACCGGTGGCCTTGGCATAGTTCAGGGCAATGCCGCCCATTTCCACAGCTTTCTTGAGGATCTCAAGCGTCAGCCGCGCGTCGTCCGTGCGATACTCTACGTAGTAGCCGGCCCCCTTGAGCCCTTCCTTCCGCAAGAGCGGCTCAATCTGAAGCGCCTGCTCGGCGCTCAGCATCTTGCGGCGCTCGGAGCGCTTCACCCCGGCCAGCTTGTCATACACGTAGATGCCAATGCTCGTCGCCAGCCGGCCATACGTGCCGCCTTCAATGATGGGCAAAAGCATCCACACCGGCGTCGTGATGTGCGGACCGTTCTCGTAGACAATGGCGCGTTCCTTGCCGACCTCGGCGACGAGTCCGACCTCGAACTGCTTGAGATAGCGAAGTCCCCCGTGCACGAGCTTCGTCGAACGGTTGGACGTGCCTGCGGCGAAGTCCTGCATCTCGACGAGGGCCGCCTTCATCCCGCGCGCGGTCGCATCCAGAAGAATGCCCGCGCCCGTGATGCCGCCCCCGATGATGAGGAGATCGAATGGCTCACCGGCCATCTCCGCTTTCAAGGCCGATCTCGCCGCCACCGAAAACCGCCCATGTCCCATCTTGCGAGCCTCCTTTACATTCCAACAAGAGAAAAAACCACAAACCAAGTGCCGCATGGCACCTGACCTGTGGTTTTCTCATCATCTCAACCCTGTGTGATGAACTTGTTAAGGGTATTATACCGAGCGGTCTACTCGCCGTCCATCATTCGTCAGGATTGTCCAGCTCCCAACCCTTCGTGCGCTCGACGGCGCGCTGCCAACCTCGGTAGAGGCGCGCTCGGGTGGCGTCATCCATCTGCGGTTCGAAACGCCGCTCAATACCGCCGTGCTGGCGCAGGTCGTCCTTGGACCAGAATCCGACCGCCAGGCCGGCGAGGTACGCCGCTCCGAGAGCCGTCGATTCGGTTATCTGGGGGCGCTCGACGGGTACGCCGAGAATATCGGCCTGGAATTGCATCAGAAGATTGTTGGCCACGGCGCCGCCATCCACCCGCAGCGACTTCAGTTCAATTCCCGAATCGCGCTGCATGGCGTCCAGGATGTCCTTGGTCTGATAGGCGAGCGACTCAAGGGTAGCCCGAATGATATGCTCTTTTCGCGTGCCTCGCGTCAGGCCGAAGATGGCTCCGCGCGCGTACATGTCCCAGTAAGGCGCACCGAGTCCAGCAAACGCAGGCACGACGTACACGCCGCCGGTGTCTTCCACTTTCGCTGCAAAGTACTCCGAGTCCGCCGCCGTGTCGAAGAAGCGGAGCCCATCGCGCAGCCATTGAATGGCCGCACCCGCGATGAAGACGCTGCCCTCAAGCGCATACGTCACCTTGCCGTCAAGCCCCCAAGCGATGGTGGTCAACAAGCCTGACGCGGAAGCGACCGGCTTCTCACCCGTGTTCATCAGCATGAAACAGCCTGTGCCGTACGTGTTTTTGACCATGCCAGGCTCAACGCACGTTTGACCGAAGAGCGCGGCTTGCTGGTCTCCTGCCATCCCAGCAATCGGGATTTTCGCCCCCCCAAACGTATGCTCATCGGTATATCCGTACACCTCAGAGGAAGGCCGCACCTGCGGCAGCATCGCACGCGGGATACCTAGCAGTTCGAGCAATTCGTCGTCCCAATCCAAGGTGTGAATGTTGAACAGCATCGTGCGCGATGCGTTCGTGAAGTCCGTGACGTGGGCCTTGCCGCGCGTCAAATTCCAGACGAGCCAGGAATCCACCGTGCCAAACAACAGCTCTCCGCGCTCGGCGCGCTCACGCGCACCGTCGACGTGATCGAGAATCCACTTGATCTTGGTGCCTGAGAAGTAAGCGTCAATGACAAGGCCCGTCTTTTCACGGATCTTTTCGGCGTGCCCTTCCTCTTTCAATTTCTCGCACAGATCGGCCATGCGCCGATCCTGCCAGACAATCGCGTTGTAAACAGGTTTTCCTGTGGCCTTCTCCCACACCAAGGTGGTTTCCCGCTGGTTGGTGATGCCGATGGCAGCCACTTGCTCGGGGGAAACCGCGGCCTTTTCGAGCACCTCGCGCGCCACGCCGCTCTGGGTCCCCCAGATTTCCATGGGATCGTGCTCGACCCAGCCCGGCTTTGGGTAGATTTGCGTGAACTCTTTTTGGGCGACGCTATGAACCCTACCGGCGCGATCGAACAGAATCGCGCGGGAGCTGGTTGTACCTTGGTCGAAGGCGAGGATATACGTACGCCGTTCCATGTCTCCCTCCATCTTGTGGTTGATCAACCCCGAAAACAAACGGCGGACACTGTCGCGTTCACATACGCGATATGGCCGCCGTCTCCACGTCTCACTGGCACAAGCTTATCAACTTATTTCCACTGTACCGCGCCACACGCGAACTGTAAAGCGCTTTCGGCGGACAAGCCTTCACCCCATCCCCTTGATCAGAATGCTGCCCACCATGTCTGCCGCCCGATCAAGCCGATCCGCCGCGTTGCTCAGGTGCCGGTACACCTCGCGCATCCGGAAAATGTGGTGCACATCCTGGCTGAGAAACAGCTCCGCGTTCGACTCCCGGTACAGCTCCTCCATGCGGTTCTCCATCTTCTTCGCGCGAACAATGGCCGCATGCACCTGCGGCCCAGGCTTCACCAGTCCCATCACCGCCTCCGTCAGCGCGTCCACCCCTTCTCGCAGCGCGCCCGCCATCTCCCGAATCGCCCGCTCGAACGGGATCGCGTAGACCAAAAACTCCTGCACCGTCGTGTGCGCGTAGTCCAAAATATCATCCAGACTCCGCGAGAGATCGTAGATGTCCTCCCGGTCGATCGGCGTCATGAAGCTGCGCACCAACTCCTCGATGACCTGTCGCCGGATCGCGTCGCCCTCCTGCTCCAAACCGCGCATCTGCTCCGCGTATTGGCGCAGATCAGCCTCCCCCGGCTCTCGTTCCACGATTTCTCCAAGCAAATGCACGCCCCGCTGCGCCTGACGCGCCTGCGCCTCCAGGAGCGCAAAAAACCTCGACTCATTCGGGCGAAGCCACTGCGCCAACTTGCTCATCGATATCCCCCCCACACAAACAGTTGTCCCGTCGCGCAACCAACCACGAACGCGAGCGGCATGGTCATGACCCACACGCCCGCCATCTTCCGCACGACCCGCCATCGCACGCGCCTCGCGTGCGCGCTCGCCCCCACGCCCACGAGAGAGCTGTCGAGCGCCTGCGTGGTGCTCACCGGCCCGCCCAAGCTCGACGCCGCGATCACGACGGTCGCCGTCGCGAGCTCGTTCATCACCGCGTGGATGGGCCGTATGCGAAAGACGTGGCCCTGGATGGTCCGCGCCACGCGCCAGCCTCCGAGCAGGAGGCCTGCGAGAAAGGCAGCGGTTGAAGCCGCGATCATCCACGGCGCAATGAAGAGGTGCGGCCCACGCGTCGCACCGAGTTCGCGTGTCAAGGCCAGGAGCGCGAGTGTCTTTTCGGCGTCGTTCGCTCCGTATCCTATGCAGACGCATGCAGACGTCACCAGCTCGGACCAAAGCGCGATCCGCCCGGCGCGCGCAGAAAGTTGCGCCAAAAACCTCCGCAGGCCGAGATGAAGGCCAAAGCCCACGAGCCCCGCCACGCTCACGGTGAGAATGAGGGCGCCGGCCACCTGGCCCAAGCTCGCCCAATGCACGCGCCGCACACCGAGCATCACGACGCCCACACCGCCCATCGCCCCGACCAAGGCGAAGGTGATGCTCGTCGGCACTTTCGTGGTGTAACAGCCGAGCAGCGTAACAAGCGTAGCCGCGAGGACGGCCGTCACCACGGGCAGGGTGATGTCCTGAAGCGGCAAGATACCCGCCCCGATGGTATGAGCGACGCGCGTGCCTATGAGGAAGGGCGCGACAAATATCCCCACGCCGATCTCTAGCACAGCCACCGCGATGGGCAGCATGCGAGAGCTGACAAGCACCGCGAGCAAATTGCCGCCATCGTTCAATCCAGAGAAAGCCGCGAAGACGGCCACGAGCGCGTATGCCATGATGATATGCACGCTTGGTCACCCCCGTACATCGCAAAAGCGAAAGGGAGTAGAAGAGTTATTTTAAGCCTGAGAAGCGGATTTGAGAAGACGAGGCGAAGGGTTCTGTCCGCAAGCTGGACCATATGAAATCTAAGAAAATTTTTAGAAAGGGGCCTGGGTTCAGACTTGCCGCTCCAGTACTGGATGAAGACCGGTTTCTTCATGGATGACTTTATTTTCGGTATCTTTACAAGACTCGCATGACTTCGTATGATGTTGGCAATCTCAAATTTATTTCAAAAGGAGGTCTGCGTTGGATGAAACACAAGAGGAGAAAGTATGCATGGGGGGTCGCAACACTCTCTGTTCTCACGGCTGCAGGGCTGGCTGCAGGATGCTCGACCACAACTTCTCCAGCCACTTCACACGCGCCTTCGACGAAAGGCGTCCAAGCAGCCGCAGATGTCACGCCTGCGCAAAAGGGAGGCACCCTCATCGTCGCGCTGCCCGCGGGTGCATCCATCACATGGTACATTCCAATTGTCAATGCCTCCAACAACAGCTTGTACAACGCACGACTCATCAGCTGCCTGTATCCTGGATTGATTTACATCAACGATCAATACAAGATTGACTGGCAGGATTCGTTTGCCAGCAAAATCACGTACAACTCTGCAGGCACGGTCTACACCGTTTATCTCAAGAAAGATTGGAAATGGTCGGATGGCCAGCCGGTGACGGCCGACGACGTGCTCTTCGACTACGATGTGTTTGCTGCGACCAGCGCGAACAACGCGCCCAAACCATGGCCCAACACCGCCGCTGGGTCCGGTGGCGTGCCCGACAACATTCGCAGCGTTAAGAAATTGGATAACTACACGATTCAGATCACCCTCAAAAAACCCGTCAACCAACAGTGGTTCATTTACAACGGTATAGGGCTGTTGGCTCCGATCCCGAAGCACGCTTGGGACAAATATCCGAACAACATGACGCAGGAAATTACGTACCTTGGGAAAGAAGCCCAAGACGCTAGCTTTGTGAACGTTGTGGATGGGCCCTTCAAGCTGCAAAGCGCCAAGCAGAATCAGGCTTGGACCCTCGTGCCCAACCCCACCTTCGGCGGACATAAGAGCACCTTAGACAAGCTCGTTTTTCAATATGAAGCGTCCACTGCTGCCGAGTTCGCGGCTCTGCGCTCCGGCACCATCGGTATCGGCTACCTCGACTGGAGCATGTGGGACTCTCGTCAGCAACTGATTCAGCAAGGGTATACGGTACAACCTGCCTATTCGTTCGCCTATGACTTCATCGAATTGAATATGTTGAAAGGATCGCCCTTGTACTCCGCGTTTTCCGACCTGCGCGTCCGCCAAGCGCTTGAGATGGCGATCGACCAGGACAGCATCAACAAAGACATCTTTCACGGGTACGCACCGCCTTTGTATGGACCTATTCCGTCGACTCCGAAGACCCAGTTCTTCGATCCGAAGTTGTCAAAGCCGCTGTATCCGTTTAACCTGCAAAAAGCTGCGGCCCTCTTGGACCAAGCCGGTTGGAAACTTCAAAACGGTGTTCGGACCAAGGATGGCGTCCAGCTGTCATTCGATATGCTGGTCCCGTCTGGGGAGCAAACGGCCCTGTTGGAAGCCGAACTCGTCCAGCAGGATTGGAAGAGCATTGGCGTCGTGGCCAATCTGAAGCAGATGCCGCTGTCCGAGGAGTTCAGCGTGATGGGGAGTGGCGACCCGAAAAAATGGGAGGCCGCGTCGGGCACCGGGATTATCTATGGCGGCTCGTACCCGTCGGGAGAACTACTGTTTAAACCTGGAGGGTTAGACAACTTCGGCTTCGACGATCCTGCTTTGGATAAGCTCATCGACAAGACGACGAACCCTGAACCATCGTTGCAAGCGACGCTAAAGGATTTCTATGCCTATGAGGAACTCACAGCTAAGGATTTGCCGGTGTTGTGGGTGAATGTACCAGCAGGCATCCGCGTGGTGGCCAAGAACGTCCATAACGTGAACGACGAAACGATGAACCCTGTCGTGGGTGTCCCTCTCTACAACTACATTTGGATGTCCCACTGACAAAGACGTCGACAGAATGCCCCAAACCAACCCATACACAGGGCCAGCCCAGGTGCTGGCCCTTGTCTTGATCAATCCACTCGACAACCCTCACGTTGACGTGAACTTTCAATTTGGGGTACCCTGAAGTCGGTGTGTTTGGCTCGGGAGGTGGAGCATGGGACGGGAAAAACAATGGAGCATCGAGGCCGTGGCGGAGCGGCTCGGGATTACGCCCCGAACGCTCCATTATTACGAGGAGATGGGCCTGATTCCCGAAGTGGCCCGCACGCCTGGTGGCCACCGCGTGTACGACGAGGACGTGATCGAGCGCGTGGAACACATCCTGAGGTTGAAAGACGCGCTCGGCTACTCCCTGCAGGAGATACGGGCCATCCTCGAGGTCGAAGACCAGCTGAGGGCCTACCGCGAGCGGATCACCTCGGGAGAATCGCCGGCGCTGAACGCTCGCATGTTGGCCGAGTCGGCCCGGCTGCTCGAGGGCGTGGTGAATCAGATTGACGAGAAGATGGCCCGCCTCGCGGCGATGCGCGAGCGGTACGTCGAGCGGTTGACGCGCATTCGAGCGAGGCTCGAACTCGAATCGTCCCAGGACCCTCCCACAGACTGATATGAAGGGCCGTGATCGCATTGGACGCCAGAAGTCCTGCTTACAAGTGGATTGCCCTTTCCAACACCACACTGGGTGTGCTCATGGCATCCATCAACGGCACGATTCTCATCATCGCGCTGCCGGTCATTTTCGCGGGCATTCGCGTCAACCCGCTGCAAAGCGGCCAGACGAGCCTCCTCTTGTGGGTGCTGATGGGCTTTAACGTCGCGACGACGGTGCTCTTGGTGACGTTTGGGCGCTTGTCGGATATGTATGGACGGGTTCGCCTGTACAACCTGGGGTTTTTGGTGTTCACCTTGGGCTCGGTACTCTGCTCGCTCACATGGAGCCACGGCCGGGCGGGCGAGTGGGAGCTCATCATCTTTCGCATGATTCAAGGCATCGGCGGCGCGTTTTTGTTTTCCAACAGCGCAGCGATTTTGACGGACGCGTTCCCGAATCACCAACGAGGACTTGCGCTTGGGCTGAATCAGATTGCGGCCGTGGCGGGGAGCGTCGTGGGGCTGGTGCTTGGAGGGATTCTGGCCTCGACCGGGCACTGGCGGTACGTGTTTTTGGTCAACGTCCCCATTGGGGTGCTCGGAACCATTTGGGCCTATCTGATGCTGAAGGAGATCGCAAAGCCTGAGCGGGGCGCGAAGCTCGACATCCCGGGCAACGTGACGCTTGCACTGGGCGTGCTGGCGCTCATGCTCGCGCTGACGTACGGCATCATGCCGTACGGAGGGCACAGCATGGGGTGGTCGTCGCCGATGGTTCTCGCCCTGTTTGCGGGCGGCATCATGATGCTCGTGGTGTTTGGCGTGATCGAACGGCGCATGCCGGACCCCTTGTTTCACCTGGGGCTGTTTCGCATCCGCCCGTTCACGCTCGGGAATGTGGCGCTGTTCATGGGATCGCTCGCGCGGGGCGGCCTGAGTTTCATGCTCATTATCTGGCTGCAGGGCATCTACCTGCCGCTGCACGGGGTCTCGTACGCCAACACGCCGCTCATTGCAGGGCTTTACACCTTGCCGCAGATGATCGGTTTCCTGGCGGCCGGGCCCATCAGCGGCTATCTGTCGGATAAGTTCGGCCAGCGCGCCTTCGCCACGGGCGGTTTGTTGGTCAGCGCCGTGGGGTTTGTCCTGCTGGCCGCGTTGCCGATCGATTTCAACCGCTGGGCCTTTTGGGCGGACATTTTTGTGATCGGCGTCGGGATGGGGCTGTTTGCCTCGCCGAACAACGCGTCCATCATGAGCTCGGTGCCGGCCCGGTTTCGGGGCGTGGCGTCGGGCATGCGGTCGACGTTTAACAACGCCGGCCAAATGATGAGCATGGGCATCTTCTTTTCCATCGTCGTGGCGGGTCTGGCTGCGAACCTGCCGCACGCCCTGATGAGCGGGCTCGAGGCGCACGGGGTGCCGAGCGCAGCGGCAGAAGCGGTGGCGAAACTGCCGCCGACCTCATCGCTCTTTGCCGCGCTGTTGGGCTATAATCCTCTCGCATCGCTGCTCGGGCAGGGTGGGCTCGGCGTGCTCGCGCACCTGCCCGCGTCGGAGGCGTCCGTTCTGACCGGAAAGTCGTTCTTCCCGCACCTCATCTCCGGCCCATTCCACGCGGGTCTCGCGCTCGCCTTCCTCCTCTCGGCCGCCCTCATGCTGGTGGGCGCGGTGGCGTCGCTCTTTCGCGGCACGTACCAGCCGGCCGAAGCGGACGAAGCGCAGGAACCGGCGCGCATGGCGAAGTGAGAGCGCCCTCCAAGCCCTCCAAGGGAGATGCCGCCCGCGTCCCCAAGGGGGCTTGAGCGCCCCGTCAGAGCCCCCACAGCCCTCGAACCGACGTGGTGACCGCCGTGGCTCCCGCCGCGACGGCCCGATCCACGTCCTCCTTCGTGCGGACAAAGCCTCCGGCAAGCACCGGCAAGCCCGTCTCTTCGCGAATCTCGGCGATGAGCTGCGGGAGCACGCCCGGCAGCACCTCGAGATAGTCCGGCTTCGCCTGCTGCAAGACGCGGTAACTCGTGCGCAGGCTGTGCGAGTCGATGAGAAACACCCGCTGGATGGCCACCACGCCCTGTTTCTTGGCGGTGGCGATCACGCTCGCATGCGTAGAGATGATGCCGAACGGGCGGATCATCTGGCACAGAAACTGCGTCCCGGCCTCGTCGTGCTTCAAGCCCTGGATCAGATCCGCGTGGAGGATCAGGTGCTTGCCCGCGCGGTTGGCCATGCGCACCAGGCTGGGCAGCGCTGTCAAGTGGGTCTCGAGGAGGACCACCACCGGCTCATCGCTCTGCATCAGCTCCTCGTAGTCCTTGAGGCTGCGCACCGCCGGCAGCACTCTTCGGCCTTCGAATGGGCGCGCCGCCCCATGGCCTTGGCCGCTCACGACGGCCTCCGCTCCACCGACGACCGCTCGATCACGGCCGGCTGTATCCGCTCCACCTTTGCCGCAGCCGCTTCTCCCTTGATGAGCTGCATCAGCATGGCGGCAGCCTGCTGGCCCTGCTGAAATACCGGCTGCTGTATCGTGGTCAGCGCGGGGGTGCTCGCCTCCGCCACGTCCGTGTCGTCAAAGCCGAGGATGGACACGTCCTCCGGCACGCTGAGGCCCGCCGCCGCGGCCGCTCGGAGCGCGCCGATGGCCATGTAGTCGTTGAAACAGAACACCGCCGTCGGGCGAGGATTCGCCTGCAGGATGCGGCGCATGCCCGCCTCGCCGCTCTCCATGTCAAACTGGCCGTGCGCCACCCACGCTTCGCGCCAGGTTAGGCCGAGATCGGCAAACACCCGCCGCGCCGCGGCAAGGCGCAGCTGATTGTCGACGTGCTCTTCCGGGCCGGTGATGATGCCGATGTCCCTGTGACCGAGCTGATACAGGCGCCGAATGGCGAGGTCCACGCCCGCCGCCTGATCGATCACGACACAGTGCTCGGGGTCGGCCCCGGGATCCTGCTGCATGTAAACGACGGGGAACTTGTCGGGAAGATCTTTGAGCAACTGCTCGGTGACGCCCTGAAACTGGGGCAGGATGAGCATGCCGTCGACAGAATGTTCAAGCGCTTTTTTCACTAAAAGATCGAGCTTGTCGGGCATGATGATGTCGAACTGCATGGCGTAGTTGTCCTCGGCCAACACCTTCGAGATGCCGGCGAGCATGGGAAACAGGTATCCGTTCAACCGAGGATCCAAGCTGGGGTTGACGATGTAAAACCCGATGGAGAACACCTTGCCGGCGCGCAGGCTTCGCGCGCTCATCTTCGGATGGTAGTTCAACTCGCGCGCCGCCTCGAGCACCCGCCGCAGCGACTCTTCGCTGACGCGCTTTCCATTGAGCGCCCAGGAGACCGTCGTCGGCGACACGCCCGCCAGGCGCGCGATGTCCTTCACAGTGGCCACGCAGCCATCCCTCCCTCACACGTCCAGTTTATCGGAAACGCGGGCGCCCGGGCGACCCGCGAATAAGTGCTCATTGACATTATAGACAACCGACGCTATAACGAAAGTAAATCGATTTTACTAAATCGTTTTGATGGTCTTGTAAGCGGTTTCTCATCGTTTCTCATGGAGGGGATCCGGTTGAAGACTCGATGGTCAGGTGCGCTGGCTGTGCTCATCGCCCTCGGAACGGGTGCCTCGCCCGCTTGGGCCAGTGTCCACAGCGCGGCCACGCACGCAAAGGCGCACGTCGGCGTGCGCGCTGCGGATATGGCCGCAGCGTCCATGTCGGCCGAGATTCAGATTCTGCACGACGCGCTCACGGCTTCCGAGCTGTCGTCCGTCCAGGCCGCGGCACAGGCCGCCGCCAACCTGCCTGCCTCCACGTGGGTGAGCTGGCTGTATCCGAGCGCCTCCTCGCCGAGCGCCGCACAGACGCAGACGGCGCAGGCCCTGGGCGCGCTCCTCACCTTGGTCACGTATGGCGCCGTCGCAGACGATGGCCAAAACATCGCACAGAATTTGCAAACCCTTCAGTCGACTTCGCCGCTCTTATCGCCCGCGGCCGTCTCGATGTTCTATCAAAACTTCTTCGTGCTCGTCGGCCAATCGTCCAAATCCGTGCTTTCGGGCCAGGCAACCACCTCCACCGCCGGCCACGCCCTCGCCCAAGCGGCCGCGCTGACGCCACAGCTCGCCGCGTACCTGCGCCAATCCGGTCTTTCGCCGGACGATCTCGCCCGCGCCTACGTGAGCTTTGCCTCCGCCGTGGATTCGCAGGGCGCGGCGCAAACGGCTCTCCTGACGCGCATCTGCACCAACATCCTGGGCTTTGGCGCGCCGACCTCCACGGCGACCATCACCGTCAACGCCGCGGCGAACCTTGGACAGGTGCCGACCACCGCGTTTGGCCTGAACGCGGCCGTGTGGGACAGCGGTCTCAACTCCCAGACCGTCATCTCCGAGGTGCAAGCGCTCCACCCCGCCCTCATCCGCTGGCCCGGAGGCTCCATCTCGGACGTGTACAATTGGGAGACCAACACGCGGAACGACGGCGGCTACGTGAATCCCGACGACACGTTTGATCACTTCATGCAGTTTGTGAATGCCGTCGGCTCCACGCCTATCATCACGGTCAACTACGGCACCGGCACGCCACAGCTCGCCGCCGACTGGGTGAAGTACGCCGACGTGACCCACCACGACAACGTCATGTATTGGGAAATTGGCAACGAGATTTACGGCAACGGTTACTACAACGGCAACGGGTGGGAGGCGGACGATCACGCCGTGGCCGGCCAGCCGCAAAAAGGCAACCCTGGTTTAAGCCCGCAGGCGTACGCGCAAAACGCCCTGCAGTTCATCAAGGCGATGCGCGCCGAGGACCCGTCCATCAAGATTGGGGCCGTGCTCACGATGCCGTACAACTGGCCGTGGGGCGCGACCGTGAACGGCAACGACGACTGGAATACCGTCGTCCTGAAGGCGCTCGGGCCCTACATCGATTTTGTGGACGTGCACTGGTACCCCGAGACGCCCGGGCAGGAGACCGACGCCGGCCTGCTCGCCGACACAGATCAAATCCCCGCCATGGTGGCGGAGCTCAAGCGCGAAGTGAACACCTACGCCGGATCGAACGCGAAGAACATCCAAATCTTTGTGACCGAGACCAACAGCGTATCGTACAACCCCGGCGAGCAGTCGACCAACCTGCCTGAAGCGCTCTTCTTGGCGGACGATCTCACCGGGTTCATCCAGGCCGGCGCGGCCAACGTCGACTGGTGGGATCTGTTCAACGGCGCCGAGGACAACTACACAAGCCCGAGCCTCTACGGCCAGAACCTGTTTGGCGATTATGGACTCTTGTCCTCCGGCCAGACCACGCAAAACGGTTGGCAGGAGCCGCCCGCCAACACGCCGCTTCCGCCCTACAATGGCTTCCAGCTGGTCTCGGATTTCGCGCAGCCCGGCGACACGATGCTCGGCTCCACCACGTCGCAGAGCGCCATCGACGTGCACGCCGTGCGCAAGCCGAATGGCGACATTTCGCTCATGCTCGTCAATCGCAGCCCATCCGCCATCTACAGCGCCAACCTGAACGTGCTCGGGTTCGGGCCGTTTGTCGTGACACATGCGCTCGCGTACGGTGAAGGCTCGAGCCGCGTGGCGCCCATGCCGGTTCTTCCCGTCCCCGGCGCGCCCATCAAGCTCATGCCCTACAGCGGGATCGATCTCACCCTGCACCCGCTCATTCCGGCGCCACACGCCGCCGCGCAGGTGACCGATACGCTCACGCTGTCTTCGCCCACGGTGACGGCCGGCGGTGCGGAGACGCTCTCCGCCTCGTTCCAGGCGGATCGACCGGTTCATCACGCCACGGTGGAGCTCGAGCTGTATGACTCGACGAACGATCTCGTCGCCACCCACACCGTCTCGGATGTCGATCTTCAGCCGGGATCGGCCACAAGCGAGACGTGGAGTTTCACCGCACCGGCCGCGAACGGCAATTACCGCGTTGAGGCGTTTGTGTTTGACCCGGTGACGGGCGCGACGTACGACGCGGACACGCAGGGCGCGGTTCTGACCGTCAACCAGCCGCCTCAGGCGACCTACGGCGACATCGTGACGAAAGACACGGTCATCACGGTGAACGGGACGACGTACGACGTTCCGGCACCTGATGCGGGCGGGCACTATCCGTCGGGGACGAATATTTCGGTGGCACCCGGGGACACGGTGACCGTGCAGACGACGTTTGTCAACGTCTCATCGACGGACGCGCTGCAGAACGGGCTCATCGACATGGAAGTGGACGGATCGAACGGGGCCATCCTGCAGAAATACTGGCCGAGCACGACTCTTTTGCCTGGCCAATCGGAGACGGTGACGGCGACGTGGCAAGTGCCTGCGAATGTGGCGGCCGGAACGTACCCGCTCAACTTCCAGGCCTTCAACACGAGCAGCTGGACGGGAAACTGTTACTTCACAAACGGTGGCGTGGTCAACTTCGTGATCAGCTGATGCGCTGCCCTCATCGGGTTGCAGCTGGCGCCCCTTCGGGGGCGCCATCTCTGCGTCAAGGGCCGTTTCTGGATTGACAAGAAAGCCATGGTTGTGCATGGTTTTGCTAGGCAAGTATCCTCAGGGCTTGAGAAGGAAGGGGTGGGGTTGACTTCGTGCGGGAAATCCCTAAATATCTCGTGGCCTTGCTCCTCGCGGGCGTATGGACCGTTGCCGAAGAAGGGGCGAGTTCTCTCATCAATTTTGGGCCCATCACGAACTCATGGTATGGACTCATAGCTCCGTTGTTTGTGGTCTTCATGCCGGTTTTGGCCAACGCCTTTTCCGTTCCGTTTATCTATGAGTGGATCCATTCGGGCAGACCCACCCTGCCAAACGGAAGGCGGTTTTTGCTGTTTCTGCGCATCAGTATCTTGACATACACCCTGTTTTTTTATATCAAATTTTTGTGTTCGTTCTATGAATGGCCACCCTTTTTTATCCCTTCAATGGATCCTATGGCTTGTCGTTCTCGTGTGGTTTTCAGTCATCGCGTTTGGGACGAGCGGCCTGGCTTTCCTTTGTGGATTCAGGGAAAACTCGGCCCTTCGTGCTTTTTCAGGCGCGCTCACACGATTCAAAAAGAACCCCCTCAAAGTCACACTCATGAGCCTCTCCATTCTCGTGTTTTTGATGGCTCTGTTCTATCTCATCCAAGCGCCCGATCACGGCAGATGGTTCGATTTCGCCAACAACCTGTATCTCAACGCGTTTGGCGTGTGTTGGGTCATCGCGAACGACACGATGCAAAAAACTGGGCATGGGCTACACGGCTTATAAGGGCTGACGGTGTTCGAGCGGAACGAGGGCATGCCTTCGCCCTTTCGGCACAGGGCGAAGGCGCCGGGCTTCAGCGAAACGTAAGCAGGATATGGATGAGAAGGACAGCCGAGGCCCACATCATGAGGGCGGAGATGCGGTTGATGACGCGCTTCAGTCCCACGCCCGCCGCGGCGCGGCCCGCGACGTGCCCGAGCGTCATGAGGAAAAAGAACCATACCCAAGACACGAGCGCACACGCTGCTGCAAACGAAGCTCGCGCCTGCCAAGTGCCGTAGACGGCTGCGCTTCCGCCAATGACGGCGAGGGTGTCCATGAGCGCGTGCGGATTCAAAAGCGAGACGGACATCGCGAAGCCCACCTGCCGGCGCGGCGACCAGACCTCGGATGGGACGGCGCTAGGGTCCGGGGAATCGCGCCACGTCTGAAAACCCATATAGAGCAAGAACGCCACGCCGACAACACCCAGTCCGACGCGCAGCCAAGGGATGTGAAACACGGTGCCCGACACCCCAAACACCGCGAGTGCCACGAGGAACGTGTCGCAGAGGGCCGCCGTCACCACGGCGGGCAGAGCGGCGAGCCACCGCTTGTGCAGCGCGCCCTGGCTGAGCAGAAACCCGTTCTGCATGCCAATGGGCAGGATGAGCGCAAACGCCAAGAGGAGGCCATGCCAAAAGGCGCTTAACATCGAAAGCTCCTCTCTGGGGTTCGACCCCGTCCGTGCGACCCGCGCCGTCCGCATGGGCGACGGAGGACGAGGCGGCCTGGCCGGCTCTGACCTTCACCCGAATTGAATGCCAAGAAGGGTGGGTATCACGCCGAGAAGGGCCCAGATGGCCGCCATCCACAGCCTCACCCTCCTCGGCAGCCTCACTTGAAACATGCGCCCGAACGCCCAAGCAAAGAGCAGGCCCACACCAAACTCCAGGGCGGCGTAAAAAAGGAGGAGAACAAGGGTTTTCACGACGATCACACTGGGGACCTCCCGAGGGACACGGCGGACCATCTTCTTCCCGTGGGAATGCTCAGCCTCGTTTTCCATTCTGAGTATACGGGATTTGCACGTGAAATGTCGATCCGCGCCCTGGCTCGCTTTCCACCCAAATATCTCCCCCATGCATGTCCACGATGCGCTTGGCAATGGCGAGCCCCAGCCCGTTGCCCGGCTTGCCGCGCGAGCGGTCCGCCTTGAAAAAGCGGGTAAACACGCGGCTCACGTCGTCCGGATGGATGCCGATGCCCGTGTCCATGATCGACACGCGGACGCCTGCTTCGCCCTTCACGAGGCGCACTTCGATCCGGCCGCCAGTCTCGGTGAACTTGATGGCGTTCGACAACAGGTTCATCCACACCTGGCCGAGGAGATCCTCGTCGGCCTCCACCTCGGCGGGTTCCACGTGCATGTCGAGCGAAAGGCCTTTCTCCGTCCACAGCGGCTCACACGCAATCGCCACCTCGCGCAGCTGGCGATCGAGCCGGAAGCGCTTGAAGTTCACCGGATGATGGCCTGATTCCAGGGACGTGAGTTTCAACAGGTTGTCCGCGAGACGGGACAATCGTTCGCTCTCGGCCTCGATGATGTCGAGATAGTGGCGGCGCTCCGGCTCGGACAGCGCGTCGGCCTTCAGCGCCTTCACGAAGCCCAGGATGGAGGTGAGCGGCGTCTGCATCTCGTGCGAGACGTTTGCGACAAACTCCTGGCGCATCTGCTCGATGCGCTCAAGCCCCTCCGCCATCTCGCGCACGTGCAGCACGAGCTGATTCATGGGGTGGTCCGGAAATCCCCGCCGGACCTCGAGCATGGCGCGCGCGCTGAAGTTCCCCCGCCCGATCTCGCGCAGCGAGTCGAGAATGCGAAAGAAGACGTGATCGTCCCGGTCCCAACCGACCGCGTTCCACACCACGGCCGCCACAGCAGCGATGCCGCACGCGATGGCGCCGGTGAGCATGAGCGGCCCATAGGGGACGACGGGGACGTGCGCGATGGGCCGCAACCATCGCTCGATGGCGTATGCGGCCGTCAGGAGGAGAAAGACCCAGAATGCCGTGAGCGCGATGCGATAGGCCACTTCCTTCCACTGCCACACGCGATGGCGCTCTTTCACGCCGTCGGGGCGCGCGCGCCTCATGGGCTGACCTCCAGCCGATAGCCGAGCCCGCGCACGGTGCGAATGCGAAACGGATAGACATCTTCGGGAAACTTATCGCGCAGCCGCTTGATGTGGACGTCGACCGTCCGCTCGTCCCCCGCGTAGTCGTAGCCCCACACGTCTTCAATGAGCTTGTCGCGGGACAACGTCCGCCCGGCAGACGATGCGAGGGTGAACAGAAGCTGAAATTCCTTCGGCGGCAGCGCTGTGCGCTCGCCGTGCGCCTCCACCTCGTAGGTGTCGGGGAAAAGGCGAAGCCCGGCGAGATCGAGCACGCCATCCTGGCGAATGCGGTAACGGCGCAGGAGCGCCTCGATCCGCGCCACGAGCTCCTCGGGAGCAAACGGCTTGACCAAGTAGTCGTCGGCGCCGAGCCGAAGGCCGCGCACCTTGTGGCCCGTCTCGCCGAGGGCCGTGAGCATGAGGATGGGGATGTCGCGCACCTCGCGCACGTAGGCGCAGAGCTCCCATCCGTCCACCTCCGGCATCAACACGTCGATCACGGCGAGTTGCACGGGCTCGCGCTCAATCACGTCGGCCGCCTGGCGCCCATCGGCCGCCTCGAGCACGCGATGTCCCTCGCGTTCGAGCGTATTGCGCACGAGTTCGCGGATGTGAGGCTCGTCGTCCGCCACGAGAAGGGTCGCCATGTGGATCACCTCACGCGCGAGGATACTCTGCGAAGATGAACGCCGCGTGAACGGATGAAGAACCGTCACGGCGCAAGCCGGAGGCGCTTGACGTCTTTGCTTGGCGGTAAGCCGAAGAAGCGAGCGTAATCGCGGGTGAACTGCGACACGCTCTCGTAACCCACGGAGAGTGCCGCCTCCGTCACGGATGGCACGTCGCTCAGGAGGAGCCTGCGAGCTTCGAGCAATCGCATGCGCTTTTGGTACTGGATGGGCGTCATGTTCGTGAGCGCTTTGAAGTGGCGATGCAGGGCGGATGGACTCATCTTCACGAGCAGAGCGAGATCTTCGATCCGGACGTGATCGCGAAAATGCTCGGCGAGGTATCGAACAGCAAGGTGAGCGGGGTTGGCGTAACTCGCGGCGAGAAGCCGCGCCCAACGCTGGCCACCTTCTCCGCGGATGACACGATAAAAGATCTCGCGGCGCCAGAGAGGTGCGAGATAGGGTACGTCCTCGGGATGTCTCACCAAATCGACGTAGCGCGCGATGGCATCGAGCAGTTGATCCTCCATGCGCGCAACCCAGAGACCTGTCTCGGGCACGGCTTCGTCTGCACGGATCCACGCGTCCCCGAGCAGATCCACCAACTCTTCAGGATCAAACTGCATGCAGAGCGCCAGATAGGGTTCTGAGGCAGTCGCGCGGCTCACGCTGGACTGAACCGGCACATGGATGGACGAGACGAGGTACGTGGCCGGATTATACGTGAAGACCTGGGAACCGAGCCACACCTGCTTCTCGCCCTGCACGACGACACAAAGAGATGGGCGGTACACCCTGGGCCTCGAGGGGCGCTTGACGGACCAGCGGTACAGCATGAGCCCCGGAACGGCTGTCGCATGGGCACCGTCTTCGCGGAGCGTCTCCAGGATGACCGCCCGGATGCGTTCCAGGCATTCGGACCTTCGCGGCGAACTCGGACCTCGTTCCATGATATCCTGCACTGTGCTCACCTCACCTGCTCATATGAGCATTCGACCTCATGTCACCGGGTTCCTTTCCTCTCCTGTGCGATGATTTGGCAAAAGCGCGCGAGAATCTGCGTCGCCCGCCCGCTCTTTGCGTGGGACAATGTCCGTGGGTCGTCGTTCATGGGCTGTCACCAGCCCGACACGACTCCGCCGAACCCTTGCGCAAGAGGAGGCTTGAGCGATGGAATACGTCAAACTCGGCCGAACGGGCCTGGAAGTCTCGCGCATTTGCCTCGGCTGCATGGGCTTTGGCAAGCCCGGCACCTGGCAGCATCCCTGGGTGCTCGACGAGGATGACGCGCGCCCCATCATCCACCGGGCGCTCGATCTCGGCATCAACTTCTTCGACACCGCAAACGTGTACTCCATTGGCACCAGCGAAGAGATCGTCGGAAAAATTCTCAAGGAAGCGGTGCCGCGCGATCAAGTCGTGATCGCCACGAAAGTGTTTTTCCCGCTCCGCGAAGGGCCCAATGCGGGCGGCCTCTCCCGCAAGTCGATCATGGAGGCCATCGACCAAAGCCTGAAGCGCCTCGGCACGGACTACGTGGATTTGTACCAAATTCACCGGTGGGACTATCAGACGCCCATCGAGGAGACGCTCGAAGCCTTGCACGATCTCGTCAAGGCCGGGAAGGTCCGCTACATCGGCGCGTCGGCCATGTACGCGTGGCAGTTCATGAAGGCGCTTGGCGTGTCGGACAGGCGCGGACTCACCCGCTTCGTGTCCATGCAGAACCACTACAACCTCATCTATCGGGAAGAGGAGCGGGAGATGATGCCCCTGTGCCGCGAGGAAGGCATTGGCGTCATCCCCTACAGCCCACTCGCCTCGGGTCGATTGGTCCGGTCTGAATCTACGCATCGCTCCGAGACCGATATGGTGCAGCGCGCCAAGTACGATCGCATGGCGCCTGTGGATCAGGCCATTGTGGACCGCGTCGGCGAGCTGGCGGAGCGCCACGGCGTCCCGCGCGCGCAGATTGCACTCAGCTGGCTGCTCCACAAACCGGGTGTCACCGCACCGATTGTCGGGCCCACGAAGATCCACCATCTCGAGGACGCGGTAGCCGCCTTGGATGTCAAGCTCTCGGACGATGAGATGCGCTACCTTGAAGAACCCTACGTACCGCATCCGGTGGTCGGCGCGCTCGACGCCCCCGCGCGCTGACAGGAAGCCCAAACCCCAAACCTCCTTTCCGTTCATCTGTTGTTCATGTTTCGCCCCTAGGATGAGCGCGAAAGGAGGTTTTCTCGCATGTCCCCTATCGTGACGCAAGCCCAGACTTCCATCTCAGCGATGCAAGCGCCCATGGCCATTGAGGCGGTCGATCTCGTCAAGGCCTTCGGGTCCAATCGCGCCGTCAACGGCGTCAGCTTGTCCGTGAAGGCCGGCACGGTGTACGGCCTCCTCGGCCCGAATGGCGCCGGTAAGACCACCACGGTCCGCATGCTCGCCACGCTCCTCCGGCCAGACGCGGGTACGGCGCGCATCTTTGGCTACGACGTGGTTCGCGACGCAACGCGCGTCCGTCGGCTCATCGGCGTGACAGGCCAATACGCATCCGTCGACGAGACGCTCACCGCTGCCGAAAACCTCACGCTCTTCGGGCGCCTTCTCGGCCTGAGCCGGCGCGAGGCGCGAGCCACAGCAGAGCGCCTGCTCGAGCAGTTTGGGCTCACCGAAGCGCGGAATCGCCCAATCAAACACTTTTCCGGCGGCATGCGGCGCCGGCTCGATCTCGCGGCGAGCCTCATCGCCAAGCCGCCGCTCATCTTCCTCGACGAGCCCACAACCGGTCTCGATCCGCGCACGCGGGCGCAGATGTGGGACACCATCCGCGAGCTCGTGCGCGACGGCACCACGGTCCTTTTGACCACCCAGTACCTCGACGAGGCGGATCAACTCGCAGAGCGCATCGCCGTGATCGATCACGGCCGCGTCATCGCAGAGGGCACGCCGGACGATCTCAAGTCGTCGGTCGGACAGTCCTCCCTCTACCTCACCTTTGCGCGACCCGCCGATGTCGCCCGAGCGCGCGCCCTCGTGGAGGCGGTACTTGGCGTCCAGGCCACGCCGTCCCCGGAAGGACAGCGGCTCGTCGCGCCCATCTCCGACATGGGCCGAATTCCGGAACTCCTCGTGGCGATGAAGACCGCCGGGATCGACATCTCCGAGCTCGTCGTGCAGAAGCCGACGCTCGACGAGGTGTTTCTCGCGCTCACCGGCCACGGGGCCGAACCCTCAGGCGAAGGAGCGAATGCTTGATGCGACCCACGGCCTTTGAAGCTATCCCGGCGCGCACGTCGATCTCGGCCACCGTGCGCCAGTCGCTCACCATGGCGTACCGTGGCCTTCTCAAGGTGCGCCGCACGCCCGAGCAGCTGATCGACGTGACGCTGCAGCCCATCATCTTCACGCTCATGTTCACCTACATCTTCGGCGGCGCCATCTCCGGCACGCCTCAGCGCTACCTGCCGCTCATCCTTCCGGGGATCCTCGTTCAGACGGTGATCACGGCGTCCGTGGTCACGGGCGTGCAACTGCGGGAAGACATGGACAAGGGCGTGTTCGATCGGTTCCGCGCCATGCCCATCGCGCGCATCGCCCCGCTCGCGGGCGCGCTTATCGCCGATATGATGCGCTACCTCATCGCGACGGCGCTCATCTTCGCGATGGGCTACGTCATCGGCTACCGGCCGCACGGCGGTTGGATGCACGTGGTGCTGGCCGGGCTGCTCGTCATTGCCTGCGCGTTTGCGCTCTCCTGGATCTTCGCATTCTTTGGCGTCGTCGCGCGCACGGCCACGAGCGTGCAGGGCATTTCGATGCTCGTCCTGTTCCCGCTCACGTTTTTGTCGAACGCGTTTGTCCCCGTGAACACCATGCCGCGCTGGCTGCAGGTGTTTGTGGACGTCAACCCGCTCTCCCACCTCATCACCGCCGTGCGCAGCCTGGTGAATCAGGGCCAGGCGACGCCCGACATCGCCATCTCGCTCGGCGGCGCGGCGGCCGCCATGCTCATCTTCGCGCCGCTCGCCGTGATCGCCTATATGCGCAAGGCGTGACAAAATCTCAACAAAACGTCTCCCAATCTTTTACCTTTGTGTCGGCTTCCCTTCATCGAATCTACACACGCGCCCCGTACCATCGGGGCAACACGATCGATGGAGGGTGAAGCTCATGCTCAAGGGACTGGGAATCGGCGCCGCGGCGGTGGCTGTGGCCGCAGGCGCCGCACTCTGGCACGCGGCGTCGCACCCGCACGCCCCTGCGCAATCGGAGGCGAGCGCGGTGGCCGCCAAGCCTGCCGGCACGTTGACGGTGTATGCCGCGCTCACACAGCAGAACGCGCAGGCCATCGCCCAGGCGTTTGAAGCGTACGATCCGGCCGCGCGCGTCCAGATGGTGACCACTGGCACGGGCGCGCTCGTGACCCGGCTCGAATCGGAGGCCAAGGCTCACGCCATCGGCGCGGACATCGTCCTTTTGGCCGATCCGACGGCCGCCGACGCGCTCGCCGCGCAGGGCATCCTCTCGCGCGAGAAGCCGTCTGGCGCGAGCCGCGTGCCAAGCGCGGACCAGGGCGCCGATTGGGTCGGCGCGTACGCGTTTCACGACGTGATCGTCTACCACAAGGGCATGTCGCTGCCTGTGCCGCGCTCCTGGCAGGATCTCACGCGCGCGGCGTACAAAGGCGAGGTGGAAATCGGCGATCCGTCTTATTCGGGCACGACGATGGCGTTTGTCGGCATGATGGAGGCGCGCTACGGCTGGAAGTACTTTGAGACGCTGAAGCAAAACGGCGCCCAGGTGCAGTCGTCGGTGAAGACGGTGGCGGACGACGTCGCGACGGGCAAGGTGGATGTGGGGATGACCAACGACAGCGCCGCGTTCACGCTTGTGAAACAAGGGTCGCCCATCGGCGTGGTGTGGCCGCAGGACGGGGCCATCGTGGTGCCGGGGCCCATGGCGTTTGTGAAGGGCCACGAGACGCCGGTCGCGCAGGCGTTTGCCAACTGGCTGTTGAGCCCGGCGGGCCAGAAGGTGGTGGCGTCCTTGGGCCTGTCGCCCATCGTCGGCGCGTCGCCCACGGTGCCGAAAGGTGCCGCCCTGGCGCAGGTGCCATGGTCGAAGCTTGAGCGTGAACGGGCGGACATCCTGCGCGAGTTCGCCCAGATGTTCCGATGACGCAGAGAAGGTGGGGCGTCTGGGCTGGCGCGGCGGGGATGGCCGCCGCCGCGGCCCTGATCTTCGCCTGGCCCGTCGCCCGCCTCGCGCTGTCCCTGCCCCAGACGGCAGACCTCGGGCCGACGCTCGGCCCCTTGTGGAACTCGCTCTGGACGAGCGCCGTGGCGAGCGCCCTGGCAAGTCTCCTCGGCATGGGCTGGGCCGTCGTCCTGTCTGGGGCGGCGCGCAAAGGGCGCTCCGTTCTCCACGCCATAAGCCTCTTGCCGCTGTGGACGCCCCCGTTCATCGGCGCCTTCGCGCTCGGCGACGCCTACGCGCGCGCAGGCTTGTTGGACCAAATCGCGCACGTCTACCTGAGCTGGCTGTATGGGCCCTGGGGCGTCACGGCGGCCCTCGCCGTTCACGCGGCACCCATGGGCTACCTGAGCGGCCTCACGGCCCTCGCCGCCATGAACGCCGAGCTGATGTGGGCGGCGCGATCGTGCGGGGCCGGCTGGTGCCAGGCGTTTTGGGCGGCCTTTCGGCCCGTGGCGCTGCGGCCGCTGTTCGCGGCGTGGGCGCTCTCGTTCGCGTTTGGCCTTGGCGACTTTGGCATCCCGTACGAACTCGGGGAACCGAGTGGCTTTCGGACCGCCGCCACGTCCATCTTTGCATCGTTGTCCACGGGCGGCACGCAGGGCTTCGGCACGGCCGCCTGGCAGTCGTTTGAGTTGATGGCGCTCGGCGCGATGGCCGTCGCAGCGAGCCGCGCCATTCTGCGGTTCGATCCCGGCCTCGGCACGCCCTCGCCGGGCGCGGCGCCCCTTCCTCCGTTCCGCTGGCCCGTCCGGGCCATCTCGCTCGCGGCGTTCGCCGTTTACGTGGCGTTGACGAGCGGCTTGCCACTTGCCGCCATGCTGTTGACCGCGCTCACCCGGGCCTATGGTCTCCCCCCGATCCCGGCAAACTGGGACGTCGCGGGACTCTTCTCGGCGCAAGGCGCCACGTGGCTCGTGTTTGCGCACACCGCCGCGCTGGCGGCCGTGACAGCGGCCGTGATCGCAGGGCTCGGGCTTCTCGCGGCCGAGGCGGCACCGGCCTCGAGGCTGGCCAGAGCGGCACACCTCTGCCTATGGTTCTTCTATGCCGCGCCGGGCACCGCCGTGGCCGTGGCCATTCTGGTGGCGTATGGGCACGCGCTGTACGGCACGTGGTGGATTTTGGGTCTCGCCTATGTCGCCAAGTTCTACGGCTTCGCGGAGGCCATCGTGGCGGCCCGGGCGAATGCGGCACCAGAAGCCTGGCGCGCGGCGCGCGCGTGCGGCGCAGGACCGTGGCGGGCGTACGGCGCCGCGACTTGGCCCTCCCTGTGGCCCGCCGTGCGGCAGGTCGGGCTGCAGGCGCTCATGTGCGGCCTGTACGAGGTGACGCTCGCGGGCTTGCTCTACGGACCCAACACAGAGACCCTCGCGGTCGACGTGCTCTCCGCCAGCGAGGGCGGCGATATGCGCACGGTCGCAGTGCTCGCCGTGTGGATGACGGCGGCGAGCTTCACGCTTGGCCTCGCGGCGCTGCGCGAGCCTCGCCGGCAGAAACGGAAGGGCGCTAATCCCCTGCGGATCGCGGTACCGGCCGCATCCCTCGAAGAGGTGAGACTCGGATGAACACGAATGACGTGCACCGGCTCTCGATTTCCGGCGTGACGGTTGCCCACGGCGCAGAAGTGGTCGTCAAACGGGCCACGTTGACCGTCCGGGCGGGCGAAATGGTTGCGCTTGTGGGGCCCTCCGGTTCAGGTAAGAGCACGCTCCTTGGCGCCATCGCGGGATTTTACCCCGTTCAAGCGGGGGCCATCTGGGTTGGGGAGGAGCTCGTCGCCTCCCCAACCCTGTCCCTGCCGCCGGAGCGCAGGCGAATCGGCGTGGTGTTTCAGTCGCACGCGCTGTGGCCCCAATGGATGGTGGTGGACAACGTCGCCTATCCTTTGCGCCGTCGGGGCATGGCGCGTCCCGCTGCGCGGCGGGAGGCCGAGATGATGCTCGCCGCGATCGGCATGGACGCCTTCGCCGCGCGCTATCCCTCGGAGCTGTCGGGCGGCCAGCGCCAGCGCGTCGGCCTCGCCCGCGCCCTCGCCGCGCGCCCAGATCTCTACTTGTTTGACGAGCCGACCGCCAGCCTCGATCCGGCCAACCGCGAGGCCTTCATGCAGGAAGTGCGGGAGCGGATTCGTACGACCCAGGCGGGCGCGCTCTACGTGAGCCATCAGGCGGACGAGGCGCTGTCTCTGGCACATCGCGTCGCCGTCATGATGCAGGGCGAGATTTTGCAGGTAGGCGCGCCAGCGGAGGTGTACGAGTGCCCGCGGACCGCCGAGATCGCCCGGCTGTTGGGGCCGGCGGCCTGCGCGACAGGCGTGGTGCACGCCGTGGATGCGCGCGGATGGGCGCGCGTACAAATCGCCGACAGCGAACAGACGATTCGGCTGTCAAGCCTGCACCGCGAGGTCGATCACGGCCGCGTATCGCTCATGATGCGGCCCGAGTGGTGTGAGCTCACCGACGACGAGGCGTCCCTGCCGTGCCGTGTCGTCCGCGTCCAGTACGTAGGCCACCGGACGCTGTACGAGCTTGAATCCCTCGCCGGCAGGCTCTTGGCGAGCCACACGGGCCCGCCACAGTATCAGGAGGGTGAACGTGTGGGATGGAAGGTGCGGCGGGCATCTGTGTTGGAGCGGTAAGGGCGCGGGGCGCAGGGGCTCTTTCGCAGGATGGCTGTCTCAGCCCGCGAGCCCCGGCTCACCCCATGCGACATCATCCGCCAGCACCTCAGCGCGTCACCGAACGAGGAAAATTTTAGACGTCCTCATTCCCCCTCGCTCCCGCACTTGGTTTACAATAGGCTGCAGAGAAAACAAGACGCATCCCGAGGGGGAATACCGTTTGATTCATGAAACGCCGATTCACATTCGTTACAGCGACACGGATCTCAACGGGCACGTGAATAACGCGGTCTACGCCACGTACATGGAGGAGGCGCGCATCGCGTTCTTGCAGGAGGTCTTCCCGGGTCAGAGACTGCCGCTCGTCGCCGCCTCCATCCACCTCGACTTCCGCCGGGAGACGCGCTATCCAGAGCACACCGACGTGGTGGTCAAAAGCTGGCTCACGCGGCTCGGCAGGTCAAGTTTTGAATTCTACCACCAAATTACGAGCGTCGACGGCGAGGTCCTGTGTGAGGGCACAGCGGTCGTGGTCCATTACGACTTTGAAACGCGCAAGTCCGCGCCGCTGCCGGACTGGGCCCGACAAGCGCTCTTGCCCTACGTCCGAGAGCGCGAGGAGTCGAACCTCCGCGTTTGAGCAGGTCGAGGCGCCCGAACAGCGCGCGGGTGAACAACCGCCTGCTGCTGAACGGCGCCTCGAGTCATCCTCCAGGTTCCGCGAGCTTTACTCCAGCAGGGCTTCCCAGAGCGACCCGCGCTTGACGGGATCGCCATGCGCAGGGCAGACCCACGCAAAGGACCGACGGCCGACATCGGCGAGCGACCGGCGAAGAGCCGCCTTGTCCCACGTGAGAAACGACGGCGACTTTTTGAGCTGGCCCCCGCGCGTCGTGACGAGATCGCCGGCCAAGAGCACGTCCTGGGTGAGCAGACAGACGTGCCCGGGCGTGTGTCCAGGCGCTGGCACCACCTCGAGGGAGCCGACGCGCGCGCCGGGATCGAGCGCCCGGTCCACTTTGGGCCGGTCCACCCGCATGAGGCCTGCGATGGCCCGGCGGATCCCTTTGGGCTTCGCGGTGCCTTCGATGTACGGAATGTCGGGCGCCGGCGCCCAGAGCGTCGCGCCGGAGAGCTCGGCGAGCCGCTTGGCGTTGCCAATGTGGTCCACGTCCATGTGGGTCAACACGATGTGGGCGAGATCGGCCGGCTTGAGTCCGAGGGACGCGAGCGCTCGGACGATCTCGTCGGCTCTGCCTGGCATGCTGGTGTCCACCAGCACGGGCTCATCGCCGAGCACAAGGTAGCTGTAGCTGCCCTTGGTGCACTCGAGCAAGTGAATGTTCGGCGCGATTTCCACGATTCACGCCTCCCGGCTTGTCACGCAAGCGATTTTGTCCACTCGGCCACGGTGGTCACCTCGGCCTGGCGCGGGAACACCTTTTCCACGAGCACGCGATGAACCTCGGGATCCGCGTCGAGGCACGCGTCCTTGAGCACGGTCAGCTCGTAGTCCTTGTCGGCGGCCTCGCGCAGCGTGGAGAGAACCACGCCGGAGGTGGCGATGCCGCAGAGCACGAGGTGCTTGATGTCCTTCGCGCGCAGGATGACTTCGAGGTTGCTCCCGGCGAAGGCGCTCACACGGTACTTCGTCACAATCGGCTCGTGAGGCCTGGGCGCGAGCGCGGGGTGGATTTGCGTCGTGTCAGAGCTCACCGTCATGTTGCCAGCCTGCGCGAGATGAGAAAACATCTTGTTGCGCGGACTGACCTCTGGGAAGCCATCGCTGAACCCCACGCGCACGAAGATCACCTGCATCCCGGCCTGGCGCGCGGCTTCCACGGCGTCCTGAAACGGCCGGAGCGTCGTTTCGCCTTGCAGATAACGCGAGACAATGCCGTTTTGCACGTCCATGACCAAAAGCGCTGTGTGCTTGACGTCCAGAGCCATGCTCGTTCTCCTTTCCGCGTCACATCGCTGAAACGCCCCTGCATCCCTTGGTGCATGACGGGGCGTACCGTCCCTCTCATCATACGCCCAACGCGCCGCGCGCCCAAATGGAGACGCCGCTCGAGGTCTCGCGCGCCCACTTCGACGCGTCCACGCGCGTGGAAAAGCGTACAATGAGGGTGTCGTCGAGCTGGTCCAACCGAAAGGAGATGAAAGCGATGTCATCCCAGCCGCTTTCTCGAGAGGAGCACTGGACGCGCACGGACAGCTGGCTCTTTTGGTCGTTTGGCCTCGGCATGCTGCTCGAGAACTACATCTTCAGCCTCTCGAGCGTCGCCACCCAGTGGGTGCCCATGCCCAAGTCGCTTCAGTCGCTGCTGCTCGCCTGGTCGCCGCTGTGGCTCATCATCGGCATCGCGGTCGCAGGCCCCCTGGCCGATCGCGTCGGCCGCAAGAACACCTTTTACACCACGATGGCGCTCTACGGCGTGGGCGCGATCGGACTTGTGTTCAGCAACCAGTACGGACTCATCTTGCTCTTCCTTGCCATGCTGTTGTTCGCAGCCGGCGGCGAGATGAACACCATCATGGCGGTCTCGCACGAGATGATGCCGCACAAGCACCGCGGCAAGACGATGATGCTGGAACTGAATTTCATCAACCTCGGCGGCGTCATCCTGGGCCTGGTGGCGCTCTCCACGGCGTATCAGCACGTCGCGTTTCAGCGGGCGATGATCGCGTTCACGCTTCTGGCCGTTCTGATCATCCTGTTCTTTGCGCGGCGCAACACGCCCGAATCCATCCGCTGGCTCGAGCGAACGGGGCAGCACGAGCGCGCGCGTCAGGAGATTGAGCGCTTTTACGGATGGGACGAATACCAGGCGCGACAAGAGGCCGCGCGTCGGGCCACGGAAGAGGCGCAGGCGGCCGGAGCCGCCCGCAAACGCGTCGGACTCCCGCTGAAGCTGTTCACGACGCTGACGATTTCGTTCGCGGGCTCGGCCGGGTTTGGCCTCATGACCTACGTGCTTGGGCCGCACTTCTTCCCCAAATTGAACGCCGCCATCATCCTCGTCGCCACGGGCACGGGGTTCGTCTCCGGATTCTTCGGGCTGTGGGCGGATCGCCTGAGCCGAAAATGGCTGCTTCTCGTCGGCTATCTCGGCTCGTTCCTCATGACGCTCGTCATTTGGGCCACGATCCCGGCCTGGTCGAGGAACGTAGGGCTGTTCTGGGTGCTGCTCGTGCTGCTGAATCTGTTTGTCAATGTGGGCTACCTGACGGAGGACACGCTCAAGGGCGAGGTCTGGCCGACCAAGCGGCGCGGGACGTACACGGCGCTCGTGCGTTTCGTGAGCATTGGCCTGTACATCGCCACCATCTATATCACCCAGAACTTCGGCATTCACGCGTACACGATGTTCAACGCGCTCGTCTGGGCCATCGGGCTCGCGGGGGCCATCGCCTGGTTTGTCGGAGGTTACGAGACGGGCAAGGGCGCGAGCCTCGACGTCGCATCGGGCGAATGGGAGGGGTGACGCCGAACGTGGCCACGGCTGGCCTGCCGCGCGCAGGCCAGCCCGAGCCCGAGAGCGCGTTCGACACCCTGCCCGCGCCCGGACGTCCCCTTGGCGAGGCGCCGTTCGCCCGGACCTTCCCCGCCTGTTCCGCACGTCCCATCGCACGTCCCATCGCACGTCCCATCGCACGTCCCATCGCACGTCCCATCGCACGTCCCTCCGCCCCCGCGCATCGCCCGGCGTTCCTGCCGCAATCTGCACTCGAATCCCGACAAAGATCCAGCGAATTGACACAGGAGTTTCGTCGAAACGTGTCGAATCTGGAGCGAATGGTTTCGAGCATGGAAACCGCACGCGGTGCAAATCCTGTCGTGTAACCGAAACAAGGGGGTTCTACACATGAAGAAGAAGGTATGGCAGACCTGCCTCGCGCTCGTCGCGGTGGGTGCGCTCGCCGCCGGTTGCGGCACCAACAACTCGTCGAGCGGCACCTCCACGCAAAACAGCGGCGGCACGAGTAATTCCACCTCGACGACCGGAAAGACCATCAAAGTGGGCCTCGTCACCGACACGGGCGGCCTGAACGACAACAGCTTCAACCACCTCGCGTATGTCGGCATGCAGGAGGCGCAGAAGCAGCTACCGGGCATCCAGACCAGCGTCGTCCAGTCGCAGTCGGAGTCCGACTACGTCCCTAACCTGAGCCACTTTGCGCAGGACGGCTACAACCTCGTCATCGCCGTGGGCTACCTCATGGCTGACGCCGTTCAGCAGGTGGCGAAGGAGTATCCGAAGACGCACTTCCTGATCATCGACGACAGCATCACCGGCATCCCGAACGTCGCGAGCGCCATCTTCCAGTCGCAGCAGGCGGGCTACTTGGCGGGCGTCGTCGCCGGCATGGTGCAGAAGGATCACCTCTTGAAAAACATCAACAACCACAACACCGTCGGCGTCGTCGGCGGCCAGGAAATTCCTCCCGTCGACTCGTACATCGCCGGATTCCAGCAGGGCTTCCACAGCGTCGATCCGACGGGTAAGGTGCTCATCGAGTACACCAACTCGTTCAACGACGAGGCGGCAGGCAGCCAATACGCGCAGAACGAAATTGCGCAGGGCGCCGACATCATCTTCCCCGTGGCCGGAGGCACAGGCATTGGCTCCATCAAGGCCGCCCAGAGCGCCAAGGTGTACGCCATCGGCGTGGACACGGACCAGTCGTACCTCGCGCCCGGCACGGTCATCACGAGCGCCATCAAGCGCGTCGACACCTCCGTGTTTGACACCATCAAGGCCGTCCAGGACGGCACGTTCAAGAGCGGCGTGAACAACTTCGATCTCTCGAACGACGGCGTCGGCATCGCCCCCCTCATCTCGGGCTTGCCAAGCTCCGTGATGAACGCCGTCAATCAGGCAAAGCAGCAGATCCTGAGCGGCAAGATCCAAGTGTCTTCCACCGTTCAGAAGTAATCGTCAACAGGCGGCGGCACGGCGCCTCGCCGCGCCGCCCGCTTCACGTTCAGGTCTTGTTTCGGAGGCGATCCCGACTTTGGACACCGTATTGGAAGTCGTGGACCTCAAGAAGTGGTTTCCCGGCGTCAAGGCGAACGACGGCGTGAACCTCGCCGTCCGCGCGGGAGAGGTGCACGCCATCCTGGGCGAAAACGGCGCCGGCAAGTCCACCCTCATGAAGGTCATCTACGGCCTGCTCGAGCCAACCGCCGGCGAAATCAAGCTGTTCGGGCAGCGCGCCCAGTTTCGCAGTCCGCGCGACGCCATTCTCGCCGGGATCGGCATGGTCCACCAACACTTCATGCTCATTCCGGCGCTCACCGTCGCGGAAAACGTCGTGCTCGGCGACGAACCGGGTGGCATTCGTTTCAACCGCCGCGAGGCCGTGCGCCGCGTGCGCGAGCTGTCCGAGCGGTACGGGCTCGCCATTGACCCCAACGCGAAGGTGGGCGATCTCACGGTCGGGCTTCAGCAGCGCGTGGAGATCCTCAAGGCTTTCTACCGGAAAGCGCGCGTGCTGATTTTGGACGAGCCCACGGCGCTGCTCACGCCCCAGGAGACCCGGGAGTTGTTCAACATCATCCGGGCGCTGAAGGCCGAAGGCGTGCCCGTCTTGTTCATCAGCCACAAGTTGGATGAGGTCTTGGAAATCAGCGATCGCGTCACGGTCATGCGCGCGGGCAAGACGGTCGAAACCCTCGACACGAAGGGCGCGACGCCCCAGACGCTCGCCAACCTGATGGTCGGCCGCGAGGTCGTCCTGCGCGTCGAAAAGCCGCCCATGAAGGCCGGATCGCCCGCGCTCGAGGTGCGCGACCTGCGCGTGCGGTCGGCGGATCGGCACGAGCGCGTGAAGGGCGTGAGTCTGACCGTGCGCCGCGGCGAAATTCTCGGCATTGCGGGCATTGACGGCAACGGCCAGTTTGAACTCGCCGACGCCATCGCGGGCCTGCTGCGCGCAGAAGCGGGGCAGATTGTGCTCGACGGGCGGGACATCACGCACCTGTCGCCCGCAGAGCGGACAGAGCTCGGCATCGCGTACGTGCCGCAGGATCGCCAGCTGGATGGCCTCGTCCTTTCGTTCGATCTCGCCGACAACGTCATCCTGCGCGACTTCCGGCGACAACCGTTCTCGCGGCGCGGCATCCTGAACCGTCGCGCGGCCGAATCGTACGCCAAGCGGCTCATTGAGGCGTTCGACGTGCGCCCGCCCGATTTCCGCCGCAAGGCCTCGGAACTCTCAGGCGGCAACCAGCAGAAGGTGATCCTCGCCCGCGAGGTCTCGCGCGATCCGCTTGTGCTCATTGCGGCTCAGCCGACGCGAGGGCTCGACGTGGGGGCCATCGAAGGCGTGCACCGCCAGTTGATTCGGCTGCGCAATGAAGGCAAGGCGGTGCTGCTCATCTCGCTCGAGCTGGATGAGATCTTGAGCCTGTCGGATCGCATCGCCGTGATGCACGACGGCGAGATCGTCGGCGTGGTGGATGGAGAGGGCGCGACGCGCGAGCAACTCGGCCTCATGATGACGGGCCAGCGCGCGAAGGAGGGAACTGCGTGAAGGCGCTTCAGTCGATTCTCCTGCCGGTCGCCGCGAGCCTGGTGGCGGTCGTGATCGGCGGCATTTTGGTGGCGGCGCTCGGCTACAATCCGGTCTCGGTGTACGGATCGCTCATCTCGGGCGCGTTCGGCAACCTTGGCAACTTGGGCAACACGCTCACCGCGAGCCTGCCGCTCATCATCATTGGGCTCGGCATCGCCCTATCGTTTCAGAGTGGCCTGTTCAACATCGGGGCGGACGGCCAGTACTGGATCGGCGCGACGGCGGCGGTTTGGGTGGGGTATCACTTCACGTCGCTGCCGGGGTGGCTGCACATGCTGTTCTGCCTCGCCGCCGGCATGATCGCGGGGGCGATCTGGGCGGGCATCGTGCCGGGTCTGACGAAGGCGTTCGTCGGCGCGCACGAGGTCATCACGACGATGATGATGAGTTACATCGCGATTTTGTTCGCACGCTATCTCATTGAGGGCGGGCCCATGCAGGAGAAGGGGTACATTCCCCAGTCGCCGCTCATCGCGTCGAACACCCAATTTCCATACTTCACGCAGGGCTTTATGCGGTCCCAGCTGTCGCCCATCTCCATGGCCATCGCGGCGCTCGCCGTGATCGTCGCCTGGTTCCTGTTGTACAAGACGACGCTCGGCTTCTCGCTGCGATCCGTCGGCCTGAACCCGCGCGCCGCGAAATACGCCGGCATTCGCGTGAAGCTGCACATCGTGTTGGCGCTCGCCCTGTCGGGGCTCTTCGCCGGCCTTGCGGGCGCGGTGCAGATGCTCGGCGTGGATCACCAGCTCCTCGACGGGTTCTCGTCGAACTACGGCTACACCGCCATCGTCGTGGCGCTGCTCGCGCGCAACAACCCGCTCGCGGTGGTCATCTCGGGCCTGTTCTTCGGCGCCCTCACCACCGGCGGGCAGAACATGCAAATCGCCTCAAACGTCCCCGCGTCGCTTACGAACGTGCTGACGGGACTCATCATCTTCTTCGTCGGATGTGAACGCATCATTCCGCAGGTCATCGGCTGGTACCGACGGCGCCGCTCCCTGCGGGCGCAGACGCCCGCCAGCTGACGCCCATTTCGACCGAAAGGAGGCGAACCGATGATCTTCTCCAATCCGGAAATCTGGGCACTGACACTCTCCATGGCGATCCCGCTCGCACTTCCCGCCGTCGGCGGCACGTTCTCCGAGCGCACAGGCGTCGTGAACATCGCCATGGAGGGCATCATGCTCATTGGCGCGTTTTTCGGCGTCGCGTTTTCGTACTGGACCGGCAACGCGTGGATAGGCCTGATCGGGGCCATCGTGTGCGGCGCGCTGACCGCGCTTGCCCTCGCATGGGGCGCCATTCACGTGTCCGCCGATCAAACGGTGCTCGGCATGGGCATCAACATCTTCGCCGCAGGCCTCACCACCTTCTTGCTCAACACGCTCTTTGGCTACAGCGGCACGCCCGTCAACACGCCGAAGCTGCCGTCGCTCAGCATCCCGGGCCTGGACCGGATCCCGTACATCGGCGTCATTTTCACCAATCAGAGCGTGCTTGTCTACATCGGGATTATCCTGATCTTCCTGTCCCACTGGTTTCTCTTTTCTACACGTCTCGGTTTGCGCATGCGATCCGTCGGCGAAAACCCCCTTGCCGCAGACACGCTCGGCATCCCGGTGTGGCGGCTGCGATATCTGGGGGTCATCTTGAGCGGCGTGTTTTCTGCCATCGGCGGAGCGTATTTGTCAATCGGCATTCTGAACGGGTTTACGTCCAACATGACGAGCGGCCGCGGGTACATCGCGCTCGCCGCGATGATCTTCGGCAAGTGGACACCGCTTGGCTCGTTCGGCGCGGCCCTCATCTTCGGGTTCTCAACTGCGCTCGGCATCGTGTTGCAAGGCCATGGCGTATCGTCGAACATCCTGCAGATGATTCCGTACGCGCTCACGATTCTGGCCCTGGCGGGTCTCATTGGGCGGTCCACCCCGCCTGCCGCAGACGGCATTCCGTATGAGCCGCGTCGATAGTGCAAGCCACTCGCGGAAAGCGCCGCTTCCACGGAGCGGCGCTTTGTTGTGCGCCTGAGAGCCTGATGTACTGGAATTAGGCATGTAAGGATCTCGTCTTGCGCATGAACCGGCCCGGCTGACGTTGTCCGTGCTGACGATCCGCCACAAGTGGCGCGAGCGTATGCGCACAATGGCCTCTCGGCGTTGAAAATGGCTGTGTATTTTGCGTGCTGGGGATAGATCAGCCCTTCGACTGGGACGGTCCGAGGCGGACGGGGAATCGTGTGGATGGATACAGGTTCGTAGGGTGACTTTTGGAGAATAGGCGCTCGCCAGCAACATGCACGCGGACGACGATTCGAGAGGGCCCATGCAGGCGGCCCTCTTTTCCGTCGTTGGAGGAAGCGAGGTTTGCAATGGGCCGCTGAGGATCTCGGTGGAGTCACGACCGACAGCGAAGCGCTCCAAATGGCGAATGCCATGCTTCAATGGGGCCGCCGACGATCTCGGCGGAGTCACGCAAGGGGAAAACGGTTAGCGTCGTGGAGTATCTGGCTTCAATGGGGCCGCCGACGATCTCGGCGGAGTCACTCCAACTCACAGAGCCCAGTCCTGACGCGGGTTCCCGGGCGAAAAACGCGAACCTATTTCTGACGCACCCTTCGCGCGCCTTCCAACTGCCCTCATCATACCCTTAGACCGCCCAAAAATCCAGTCCCCATGCGCAATTTTACATGTGCGCGAACCCCCCAGGGTTTCGCCAGCGATCCAGGTTCGCGCGCCGCTCCCGCCCACATCTCCCGCCCACATCTCCCGCCCACATCTCCCGCCCACATCTCCCGCCCACATCTCCCGCCCACATCTCCCGCCCACATCTCCCGCCGCATCGGTCCAATCTATCGTTCCACCTGCCCCCCTGTAGCTACACACAAAAAAAGCGGGGCCGTCCCCCGGCCCCAAAGTGAGTGCCATGCCGCGTTGGAACCATCCTCGCAGGTCGCCGAGATCGTGGTGGCTTTGCGCCGCCAGGCCAGGCACCGTCAGCCCTCGGACAGCCAGGCCTTACGAATCCAGACGCCATACGCCCGGCACCATCAGGCAAAGCGCCGTGACGCCCCGGTCCGCCGGAACCCCGGACGGCCAAGCGCAGCCACATGCCGTCTATCGGGCACCTGCATGAGCGCCCGATAGCCCAGCGCACCACATCAGGCGTCGCGCACCTGTTGGCATCACGCCTCCACGAACTGTTCCTCCTCCGTGGAACCGGTGAGCGCCGTCGTGGACGAAAGCCCGCCCGACACCACCTGCGCCACTTCATCGAAGTAACCCGTGCCCACCTCGCGCTGGTGGCGCGTCGCCGTGTAGCCGCGGGCCTCGGCCGCAAACTCCTGCTGCTGCAGGTCGGAATACGCGCCCATGCCGCGCTGGTTGTAGCCGTACGCCAGCTCGAACATGCTGTAGTTCAGCGCGTGGAAGCCCGCCAGCGTCACAAACTGGAACTTGTAGCCGAACGATGCGATGGTCTCCTGGAACTCCTCGATCGTCTTCGGATCGAGCTTCTTCCTCCAGTTGAAGGAAGGCGAGCAGTTGTACGCGAGCAGCTTGTCGGGGAACTCCGCCTTGATGGCTTCCGCGAACCGCTTCGCCTCCTCGATGTTCGGTTCGGATGTCTCGCACCAGATCATGTCGGCGTATGGCGCGTAGGCAAGCCCCCGGGCGATCGCGGCCTCAAGCCCGCCGCGGAACCGGTAGAAACCTTCCGGCGTGCGCTCACCCGTGATGAAGCGGGCGTCGCGATCGTCGATGTCGCTCGTGATGAGGAACGCGCCGTTGGCGTCGGTGCGGGCCACAATGACGGTCGGAACGCCGAGCACGTCGGCCGCGAGGCGAGCGGCGGTCAGGTTGCGCACGGCATGGGAGGTGGGGATGAGCACCTTGCCGCCCATGTGGCCGCACTTCTTCTCGGACGACAGCTGATCCTCAAAGTGAACGCCCGCAGCCCCGGCCTCGATCATCATCTTCATGAGTTCAAACACATTGAGCGGCCCGCCGAACCCGGCCTCGGCGTCGGCGACGATGGGCACGAGCCAGTCGGTGTCGCCTTTGCCTTCCGAGGTCTGAATTTGATCGGCGCGGAGCAGGGCGTTGTTGATGCGCCGCACGAGGCTCGGCACGCTGTTGGACGGGTACAGGCTCTGATCCGGGTACATGTGCTCGGCGAGGTTGGCGTCGGCCGCCACCTGCCAGCCGCTGACGTAGATGGCCTTAAGCCCGGCCTTCACCTGTTGCACGGCCTGGTTGCCGGTGAGAGCGCCGAGCGCGCGGATGAAGCCGTCTTCGTGCAGGCCGCGCCACAGTTTTTCCGCCCCAAGTTGGGCGAGCGTGTGCTCAATGTGCACGGAGCCTCTGAGACGGATCACGTCCTCCGCCGTGTAGGGGCGCTCCACGCCCTTCCACCGCGGGTCCGTATTCCAGTGATTTTCCAGTTCTGCAGCCGTCTTGAAGTATGCCATCTTCCATTCCCCCTAGGTTTCATCTGTAGCGCCGCCGAGGCATCTGTCTCATTGCTGTTTCATACCCGGCCGTTGAGATAAGCGCTTGAGAATCCATTTTTCGAATGCCATGGGTCGAGTCTTCTGTCACGAGCCCTTCCAAGTGCCAAAAGCGAGTGCGAGGTGGTTCGCTGGTCCCGGTGTTGTCTCTCATCTCCCCTCGGTCTGAGGAATCTGTTCTGGCACAATTGTATTAAAACAATACCGAGTTTGTGAAGAGTGTTTTGATACAGCTTCTGTGACAAATTTGTGACGAGTCTGAAAACAACCGCTTGCTCTTTCGTCGCTCTCAGCGCTCCTTGGCGGCTTCCTCGCGCGCCACACCGGTCCTCCAGCACCGCTTGCCCCCGCACGCCCGCATCCCTCGCCCGCCGCCGCGATCGTGCCGGCCCCTTCGCACGGGCCCACCCGACGCATCCCCGCATCCCGCCCCGCGCCTCCGACCACACCCCCTCCCCCCTGGCGCGATCGACATGCGCGCGGCGCTCCCCGGCGGTTTCCTTGCAACTTGTACACCAAATCTTTGCAAACTTATCACAGGCGGTTCATGCTGGCCTGCTACACTGCGCACAAACGACGCATGCCCGCTTAAATGCGGCATTCACGCCAGGGGGAGGAACGACATGCGCGCGCAGATCGCAGTCGTTGGACTTGGGTTTATTGGCTTGCCGCTCGCACTCGCGCTTTGTGAGCGCGGCGAGCGCGTCGTGGGCGTCGACGTCGACGAGCGCAAAGTGAGAGAGCTCCGCGCCGGCGTGACCCACGTGATGGAACCGTACCGCGGAGAGTCGCTCGAATCCATCCTGCGCCGGCACCTTTCGTCGGGGCGCTTTTACGTCACCACCTCGCTCGCCGAAGCCGCGGCGCAGGTCGACACCTTCATCGTGACCGTCGGGCTGCCCGTGGCGGGCGACGCCGTCGACAAGGCGCCGCTTCTCGCCTGCATGCGCGATCTCGGCGCTCTGCTCTCACCGGGGCAGCTCGTCCTCATCCGCAGCACGCTCGTCCCCGGCATGATGGAACGGGACATCATCCCGCGCCTTGCGTCGGCGAGCGGCCTCGTGCCCGGCCGCGACTTCCACGTCGCCTATGCCCCCGAGCGCGTCGCCGAGGGACGCGCGATGGAGGAGTTCCAGACGCTTGACGTGATCGTCGCGGGGCTGACCGAGGCCTGTACCCACCGCGCCATGGAGGTGCTCGCCCGGCTCACCGACGGGCAACTTCACCCCACGAGCCTGCGCGTGGCCGAGCTGTCCAAGGTGGTGGAAAACGCGCAGCGCGACGTGAACATCGCGCTCGCGCACGAGCTGAAGGCGGTGGCGGAACAGCACGAAGTGGACGTCTATGAGCTCATTCGCATGGCCAACACGCACCCCCGCGTGCGGCTGCTCGAGCCCAACATCGGCGTCGGCGGCTTTTGCATCCCGAACGCCTACGCGTATCTCGCCGCGTCCATCCCGTCGGAAGAGCACATCCCGCTCTTCTCGCTCGCGCGCCAGATCAACCTGACGGCGCCGCACCGGGCGGCACGCCAGCTCGACGAGGCGCTGCGGCGGGTGGGCAAGCCGCTTGTCGGCGCGCGCGTCGCGGTGCTTGGCCTCGGCATGAAGGACGGATCGAACGACATCCGCCAGAGCCCCGCCGTCCACTTCGTCGACATCCTCGCGGAGCGCGGGGCCATCGTCGCCGCGTTCGATCCGACCGTCGAGCCCTACTTCCCGTTCCAGGCGCCGTCGCTCGCAGCGTGCGTGGCGGATGCCGACGCCGTCGCCGTGGCCACTTGGCAGACCGCGTTCGACGACGTGGCGTGGCCGGACGTGCTCGCCCTCGCGCGCAGCCCGCTCGTCATCCTGGATCTCAAGCGCCGCATCGCGCCGCGCCTCGCCGCCGCAGGCTGGGATGTGCCCGCCAAGGACCACCTGCCTTACGTGGCCGTCTCGCCGCGCAGCGCTTGGTCCCCACACGACGCGACGGTGGAGATGGCGAAATGAGGCGCCGGCACGCACTCATCGTCTGCCACGACTTTCCGCCCGTCGGCGGCATCGGCGTGCAGCGGCCGCTCAAGTTCGCCAAGTATCTCGGGGACTTCGGCTGGCAGGTCACTGTGCTCACGGCCGATCACGTCTACAGCGCCACGCTCGACCCGTCCCTCGTCGAGGAGATCCCCGCGTCCGTGCGCGTCATCCGCGTGGCGGATCCCATTTCAATGCTGCTCGCGCGAATGTCCGGGCGTTGGCAAGAGCCGAGCGGCGCTCAGGGCGGCAAGCGCGGGATGGGGCCCGAGGCGGCCGCCACATCCGGGCCGAAGGGCGCCCCGCCCGCGGACGCCTTGCGCCAACCCACCTGGAAGCGCGTCGCCTGGCGCCTGTGGAAGGGGGCGCAGCGACACGCGCTCATCCCCGACGAGTCCGTCGTGTGGGCCATCCGCGCCGGATGGGTTGCGCGCCGGCTCATGCGCCGCGAGGCCATCGACTGCCTGTACACCACCTCCGGCCCGCACAGCACGCAGCTCGCCGGCCTCATCGCCACCATCGCGACAGGCGCGCCGTGGATCGCCGATTTTCGCGATCCCTGGACCGACAACCTCCACTTCCACCACAGCGGCTGGCGCGCCGCGATCGAGCGACAGCTGGAGCGAATGGTGTTTCGCCGGGCATCCGCCATCGTCACGGTGACCGACGGCTTTTGGAAGCTCTTCGCCGCCAAGTACCCGAGCCGCGCGCTCGACATCCACGTCATCCGAAACGGCGTCGACGAAGCCGACTTCCCGCCCGCGCCTGAGCCCGAAGCCGAGCCCGTCGGCAGGCGCCCGTTCACGTTCTTCTACGCCGGCATCCTGTATCCCGGCCGATCCGCCGACGCCCTCTTTCACGCCGTGCACCGGCTGCTCGAAAACGGGCGCGTCGCGCCGAGCCAGATCCGCCTCCAGTTCGCCGGCGTGCTCGACTACCCCGGCCACGATCATCACGCGCGCCTCATCCGCGAACTCGGCCTGGAGGACGTCGTGGAGCCGCTCGGCTACCTGCCGCGGCGCGAGGCGCTTTCGCGCATGCTCGCCGCCGACGCCAACCTGCTCATCGGCGATCAGGCCGCACAGGCAAAGGACTACGTCCCCGGCAAGCTGTACGAGTACCTGTTCGCCGGCCGGCCCATCCTCGCCATGCTGCGCGAAGGCGAGGCGGCCGATTTCGTCCGCCGCGAACAGGCGGGTGTCGTGGTACCCCCGGACGATCCCGCCGCCATCGCGGAGGCGATGCTTCGCCTGATGACCCAACCCGCGCCCGCGCGCCGGGCGCTGCCTGCGGCGTACAGCCGCCGGGCGCAAGCGCAGGCGCTCGCTCAGCTGATGGAAGACCTCATGGCGGCGCGCACTGTGCCCGAGGCCTGGACCATGTCGTGGGATGGGTGACGTGGGACGAGGTCGCGGGGCCGAGGCGGCGTCGGCGGATCGACTGCGGCTCACCACGGCGGCCGAGGCGGCGCGTGCGAAGTCGCTCCGTGTGGCGAAAAGCCTGCCTGCAAGCGCCCGCGTGCTCCGCGGGCGCTTGGCATCTCGCGCTGGAAATCCCGGTGCTCGTCCGCGCGCGTTCGTGCTATAATTTCTCCAACTCTTCATGGACGAGGATGATAGCGTGGCCGCCCGCACATGGCTTTCCCGTGCCGCTTGTTCCGCCGCTTTTCTTGGCGCATGCGCTGCCGTCACCGGCTGTGGTGCACCCCAAACCTCATCGACGTCCGAATGGATCGTCGTCAATCACTGGATGGTCGATGCCGTGACGACGAAGCAGGCGCCGCTTCCACTCCAGTGCCTGCTTCTCAACGTCTACCCGACGACCGAAAGCGTCGTATCCTCCGCCGAGCTTCGCGCGCCGGGGCTGAAAACGCGCACGTTCGCGCAACAGGAACTGCAGCTCGGCAAGGATACCGTCGAATTCCAACTCCGGTTCAACACCGTCGCCAGCCACACGCTGCGCGGCACCGAGCCCACGCTCTCCGTCGCGACGCCCAAGTGGTCCCGCACGTTCTCGTTCGGCGAAATGGACGTCTCCGTCGTGCCGAACAGCGTCCACTGGCTCACGCCCGTGCGCAGCTTCGCTGGTGAGTCCGGCAGTTATTCCACGTCTCACCCGTACGTGATCGTCGTCGAAAATCCGCTGCATCACCCCGTGACCTTCGCCGGATTCGCCGTCGGCGGCGGGGTCGATCTCGTGCGCACCGCCTACGCCATCAACCCGAAACAGGTGAGCCTGACGCTGCCCAAGCAGTCCCTGCCGGCCGGATCGTCCATCTCCATCGCGCCAGGGCAAACCGCGGCGCTCTACTGCATCTTCCGCCAGCCCTCCGCCTATCGGAACGTGTACTTTCAGCCCGCGCTGCGCCTGACGTACCAGGGCGTCGTGGGGTACGAGTTGACGAATCCCGCCTTGTACACGGAAGGCAAATTCTCGAGCGATCCGACGTCCATCTATCCGACCGTGACCGGCTGACGCACGGGCAAGCGGCCATCGCGCAGGAAGCTCGGGGCGCGGCCGGGCCATCATCGGACATCCATGCGTGCGTATGCCGACTGATCCGCCGATGGACGTCGCCTCCGCACCTATCCGCGGATGCTCGTCCGCCCCGTACCGATGCGCCGATGCACGTCCGCCTCCGCACCTATCCGCGGATGCACATCGGCCCCGCACCGATGCGCCGATGCACATCGGCCCGCACCTATCCGCCGATGCACGTCGGCCCCGGCCGTTTGATGTCCCTGTATCCGCTTCCAGATGACGAGCATCAACAGACGCAAAGTCTCCAATTTCGTCACCAAACTGGCGCACTTTGGCCCTCATCGCCGCCGCGGTTGGCTGGTATACTGGCGGAGAGGTGAAGCCTTTGTATAAAGCCGTCATTCGCGGCGTGGGCTCCTACCTGCCGGAGACTCGCCTGACCAATTCCGAAATCGAACAAATGGTCGAGACGTCCGATGAGTGGATCCAGACGCGGACCGGAATCGCCGAGCGGCGCATCGCCCGCGTCGACGAAGCCACGTCGGACTTCGCCTATCACGCGGCCCAGGCGGCGCTCGCCGACGCCGGACTTGAGCCGACCGACATCGATCTCCTGATTGTGGCGACGGAGACGCCCGACTACCTGCTTCCCCCCGTGGCCTGTCAGGTTCAGGCCAGGCTCGGTTGCCGCAACATCGGCGCGTTTGACTTGCACGCGACCTGCGCCGGCTTCCTGTCCGCCCTGCAGGTGGCGGAACAGTACGTCAAGGCAGGCGTACACCAGCACGTCCTCATCGTCGGAGCCGATACGCTGTCGCGCTTCACGGATTACGAAGACCGCGGCACCTGCATCCTGTTTGCGGACGGCGCCGGCGCCTTTGTGGTCTCGCGCAGTGACGATCCGGCGGATACGGGCGTGATCGCCACGACCATCCACTCGGATGGCACGTACTTTCACAACCTGTACATCCCGGGCGGCGGCAGCCGGACGCCGTACGGGCAGGGTGCCAAGGCGAAGATTGTCATGGATGGGCGCAAGATTTTCAAGCTCGCAGTGAACGTAATGGCCACCACCGCGGAGGAGCTGTTGGCGAAGACGGGGCGGCAGAAGGGCGAGATCGACTGGCTCATCCCGCACCAGGCCAACCAGCGGATCATCGACGCGGTGGCGGAGAGCCTCGACTTCCCGCAGGAGAAGGTCGTGAGCACCATCCAGAACATCGGCAACAACTCGTCGGCGACCATCCCCATCGCGGTGGACACGGCGATTCGCGACGGCCGCATTCAGCGCGGCGACCTGCTGATGCTCGTGGCGTTCGGCGGCGGGCTGGTGTGGGGCGGCGCGTTGGTGCAGTATTGAGGCGCGGGTGGTGGGGATGGGCCTGGATGAGCGGTCCACCCCTCGGTGGCCTGGCCCCCGCGCCCCCGCAAGAGCGCCGGAGAATGACCTCCGGCGCTCGTTGTGTGAATCCGCATGCCAAGTGCTTTGACCTGGGTTGGCCGTAAGACCCGGTAAAGAGAAGGAGATGCATCTCGCGGACCGTCGATCTCACTTCCACTGTCGCCGTAGATTCGTTACGTGCTGCTTACGGGCCCGGCTGTCTGTGATGTTGGCCTTCACAAGCTGCTGATGAATACAACGCATTTGATCTTCTGTAAGAATGTCGCACTTCGAAGTAAGAAATTCAGCCAGCTGCCCTGGTCTCAAGACCGCCGCGTCTTGCACGCCCTGCAAACGCAAGTCAGTCCGCCTCGTAAAAACGACGACATTGTAGATGGGTATGTCCCCTCCAACAACCGCTTTGAGGGACTTGATGTGTCCCTTGTTTTGCAGAATAGGGTTTTCATTTCTGTACTTTCTCCGGCCAAGTGTAATGGTCCATGTTCTGTCCGAGCCCTTGCCATACACTCTTCCGGCCCAGTTCTTAGTTTCAATGACGGCCAGACCCCCACGGAATACGACAACGTGGTCAATCTGAGAGGTTCCATTCCCATCGTGCCTGGGTACCATCAGGTTATGAACGACAAGACAGTTCGAGTTCCCTATGCGTTTTAATTGAGAACGGACAGCTTGTTCACCTAGGAAGCCTGTGAAAGTTTTAGAGTTATCAAGGACTTTGAGAGCTACAATGATGACGATTAGGATTAAAAGCCAGGCAGGCCAGTGCATCTGGTCCCTCCCCTTCGGAAACATGATCTCTCTGCAAGCAAGATTCACCGTTGCAAGCATGAGAACAAGAATCCTATTCCAAGACACGCCGTCTGCTTACAGTCCCTCAAACCAGCCCCTATCCACCACAACAATTTCCCGTGTCGATACACCTAACCGAAGCTCTTTTAGAATGTCTACGAAACGCTCGCCGTTGATTAGGTCGAGTGGTGGTGCACCGTCGCGTGTAGCCTCCTCAATTGCTGCTTTCGTGAAGTCGCTTGTTGTGATAAAAATTCCTTTATCAGTTCTTCCTTGCATTGCACCGCGAAAATCCCTTATTTCCGATGGTGTAACGAGACGTCCGGGGCTATATCGCTTACACTGGACTACGGCATGGAAGCTCAAGATACCATTGACTCGTATGAGACCCTTTCCGTCAATGCCGCCGTCACCGCTCTTGCCGGTTACAGTGACGTCGTCAAAACCTGACTCCCGCAAAACACGAACAACCAACCGTTCAAATGCAGATGGGCTCAAGGACAATAAGATTTTCATCGCATCAACTTTCCAAGAAGTCTCATCCTCGACCTCCTGCGTTTCATTTTCTGAGATCGGACTCATGTTTCCAGCCTTGGAAGATGACGTGTTCCTTCTGACATAGGCTATCACTTCGCTAGGATCGACATGCGAAGTTTTAGTTCCTTCATGTGTCAGCGCCCAAACGCCCTTAGATGAGTTATCTATCAAACCGCGCTTTTTAAGATAAGTTCGCGCCCAGGCTAAACGATATGCGACTTCAGATATACCACCGTCCTTATGCGGAGTCGAAGTTACCTCATCGCTAAGGTCCATGATGCTAATGACCTCTTTCAACAGTTCGTCATTTCTTGCCGATCCTCCAAGGTTCCGAAAAGCTTCGAGTAACGGATTAAACAACTCATGGTACTGAGGCACGACCGGCAAGGACATCACTCCTGTAGTCTAAATACTTTTTTATGTGTCACACGATTCAGTCGAGGCTTACTTTGAATTTGTTTAGGACAGATTGACTAAGACATATACATTCGCCGTCTTTTCACATTTTCCTCGGTGTGACTGACAAGAAATCCATGTGGAGCGCACGCAAGGACATCTCGGGAAAACGTGTGGGGTCACGAGGAGTCAGCTGATGGGAAACACGCGTTGAAGAGGCTCAGGAGATCATGCGTGTGGACGCTTTTCATTGCGTTCCTTTTTGTCTTCGACTTCGCCTTCAAGGTTCATCTCGCGGTTCATCGCGCCTATCCATTTGTACGTCATGTACCTCGTGGGCCTTCGTTGCAAAATTCCATACAAGGCGACAAGGAAACTTATCCACCAGTTGTGCTCGATACGCTGGCCGACGGAACCTTCACCTTGGAACAAGAGATAGATGGCCAAAATAATGGCAACCCCTACACCTTGATAACCATAAATGCGTTTCCATCCTCTCAACTTCATATACATAGCAGCCATTCCCAAACACATCACCAGCAGACTCATCCACCAGTGGCGTTCCATGCGCTCTTCAATAGAACCTTGCCCCTGAAGTAAAAAGAACACAGCTAGAATGAACGCCACGACAAGCGTCTGAAATTGAAAGATGCGAATCCACGCTGTAGTCTTCACGGCCTCCACCCCATTGCCAAGGGTTCTAGACCTTCGCGGCGCACGGTCTTAGCGCCTGCAATCAGCGATGGATGAACCTCGCTGCCGTATCTCGCCGAAACCAGACGGACTTCGCCCTGCAGCCAGCAATGGACAGAAGAATGAGACAAATCCATCGAAAGTGAAAACGGCGAGAACCGAAAATCCTCGCCGTTCCTAGATGCCCTGGCGCACCCGGCAGGACTCGAACCTGCGCAAGACGCGGTTTAGGAAACCACCGCTCTATCCTACTGAGCTACGGGTGCACGTCAGCTGCACACATGATTATACCGCAATTCCCTGCCGCGCAGCAAAGGAAATTCCCGCACCGCCTGGCACACGGCCAGATCCAAGTTCCCTCCGTGCGCTCCGTACTCGAGCAGACGGTGTGCATCGCCGGGTCAAGCGCGGCCCGGCATCTTGTCTCCCGGCGAATGCCCGCACACGTGCGACCGTCGACCGCCACTGGGACCATCTGCGCCCAGGCCGCGCTCGCCCTGCATCGCGCCATGTCCCCATGCGCCATCCCCGGGCGGCATCCCCGGGCGGCATCCCCGGGCGGCATCCCCGGGCGCCATCCCCGGGCGCCATCCCCATGCGCCATCCCCGTGCGGCATCCCCGTGCGGCATCCCCCGGCGTCATCCTTCGCGCTGCTCGCACCTGAGCGTCCGCAGCCGGTTGATGGCGGCGGCCAACTCGTAGCGGCGGGGGCGGGCGAGATCGCCGGGGTGGCCTTGGCGAAGGGAGATGGACGCCAGGCCTTCGCGGTCCCACTGCGCCTCGAGGGCGTCCAACAATTCGCGCAGGCACATGCCCTTCTTCAGCCATCCCTTGCGCTCAAGGTACAAAAGCGCGGCGGCGATGGCGCGGGTCTGGCTGTCGTCCACCAGCTGCTCGACCGCGTGGAGCGAGATCTCAGAGGTGCCGTACTGGATAACGTATCGGCCGCGAGCGGCGACCTTGGACTTGTGGCCGCGCTGGCTGTCGAGGCTCTCGGGCCTCGGCACGCGGTGGCGAATGGCGCCAAAGGCGCGCCCGCCCTCGGGCGTTCTGCCCGTCGGGATCTGCTCCGCCACCCGCTTGGCCTGCGCCGTGACGTCGCGCGGCGTGTAGGCCTCCATCTGGATGACGCAGTCGGCGATGTCGAAGTAGTCGCCAATGCCGCCCACCACCATCACGGTGGAGATGCCGTGATCGTCGAACAGCTGGCGCGCCTTGTCGATATACGGCGTGATGGGCTCGCCCGACTTGGCGACGAGGGCCTGCATGCGCGCATCGCGCACGAGCAGGTTGGTGGCGCTGGTGTCCTCGTCGATGAGAAACGCCGTGGCGCCCGCCTCCATCATCTCGATGAGGCTTGCGGCCTGCGAGGTGCTGCCGCTCGCGTCTTCGGTCGAGAAGGAGTGGGTGTCTTTGCCGTGCGGGAGCGCGCCGATGAGTGGCGAAATGTCGACGTTGGCGACGCTGCGTCCGTCTTCCGCCCGGATTTTGACCGCGCCCTGGTCGGTGATGACGAATTCGCGGCCGTCGCCTGCGACGTGATCGTAGACGCCTTGTTCGAGCGCCTCGAGGAGCGTGGTCTTGCCGTGAAAGCCGCCGCCGACGATGAGCGTGATGCCGCGGCGAATGCCCATGCCGCGAATTGGGGTCGGGCGGTGCGGCACGGGGATGGTGACCTCGAGCTCGGGCGGGCTTTGAAACGGCACGGCGCCGCGGGTGAGCGGCTTGTCGCTGACGCCGCTCTCGCGCGGCAGGATGGCGCCGTTGGCGACGAAGGCGACGAAGCCGTGATCGCGCAGGTAGCGGCGGATGGCGGCCTGCTGGTCGGCGAGTTCGACGGCGGGGCGGATGTCGGCTTCCCGGAGCGCATAGACGGCGCGCTCGACGGCAGACGGGATGTGCTCGAAGAAGATGAACTCGGCCTCCCGCGCCAGAATCCGCCGGCCATCGGCGGGAAGCCCGACGGACAGGCAGATGACGATCTCGTCTTCTCCCACCTGCACGGCCGTGCGCTCGAGCACCTTTTGCCCGGGCGCATCGATGTGCACGAGGCCGCTCTTGCCGGTCCCGCGCGCCCGGCGCGGCGCCTGGCGCAGCGCCTCGTGCATGCGCCGCGCCACGAGGTCCTCGCAGCGGATGCGCCGCCACGGCTTGTCCGTCCAGGCGTCCGCGAGGGCCGTCTTCGCGCGCGGCACGATGACGCGGACTTTGGACGGCTCCGCGAACGGGTCGCCCTGGACGTGATCGACGGCGAGCACGAAGGTGGGGAAGGCGTACGCGCCGGCGAGGGCTTGGTACGCCTTGTAGCCGCGGCCGTCGATGTCGCGAAGGGTCTGCCTCAGTGCCTCCGCCGGCGTCGCCGCGCCATAGGCGGGTTGCCGCCGTGTCTCCGAACGGATGCCTCGCTCCACGGTGTCGTTACCCCTCCCGTCGCTTCCACAGGGCCGCAAACTCAGGCTTCCGGCCCTTCATCTCGATGTCGATCCGGGCGAGATCGATCACGAGAAATCCGTCGCCGCACGTGAAGTCGTTCAGTTTCAGCGAGATGCCGAGCGGATCGAGCAGGCTCGCGATGTTGAGGCGCAGGCTCTGGCGCAACACCTCGATGCCCTGCGGTGCATCTTTCATCGCCTCCTGGAGGCTCATCTGCACGAGGGCGGGCGGGATGTTGACCAGCTTGCGCGCGGAGATCTCGAGGGCCACTTCGCCCTTGTCCGGGTTGGACGTCGGCCGCGCCGCGAAGTCGATGTTCCACATGAGAAACTTGAACTGCCCGTGCACCCCGTCCGGGCGAACGGACGTGATGCGCAGCGGGACGTCCGGCGCAAACTCGGCGATCATCGAGTTGAGATCGTCCGCGGACAGCCGCACGCTGATGTTGGAAATCCGCACCCGGCACCCCTCCTGCCGTCAGGCCTTTGCAATGCGCTCGATCCCGCCCATATACGGCACGAGTGCCCGCGGGATGACGACCGAACCGTCCTCCTGCTGATAGTTCTCGAGAATGGCGGCCACGGTGCGGCCGATGGCGAGGCCGGAGCCGTTCAGCGTGTGCACAAATTCCGGCTTGCCCCGCTCCTCGCGCCGGAAGCGCAGGTTGGCGCGGCGCGCCTGGTAGTCCTCGAAGTTGGTGCACGACGAGATCTCGCGGTACCGGTTTTGCGCCGGCAGCCAGACCTCGATGTCGTACTTCTTCGCGTCCTTGGCGCCGAGATCGCCCGTGCAGATTTCGATCCGGCGATACGGGAGTTCGAGCGCCTCAAGGACGGCCTCCGCCTCGCGCGTGAGCTGTTCCAGGACGTCGTACGACTGCTCCGGCAGGCACAGGTTGACGAGCTCCACCTTCTGGAACTGGTGCAGCCGGATGAGCCCGCGCGTATCCTTGCCGGCCGATCCGGCCTCAGAGCGGAAGCAGGCGGAGTAGCCCGCGAATTTCACCGGAAGATCCTCGGCCTGCAGGATTTCGTCCCGGTAGTAGTTGGTGAGCGGCACTTCCGCCGTCGGGATGAGATAGAATGGCAGCCCCTCGAGTTTGAACATCTCGTCGCCGAACTTCGGCAGATTGCCCGTGCCGACAAGGCTCTCCTCGTTCGCGATAAAGGCAGGGAACATCTCCGTGTACCCGTGGCGCTCCACGTGGAAGTCCAGCATGAAGTTGGCGAGCGCCCGCTCCAGCCGCGCACCGAGGCCCTTGTACAGCACGAAGCGGCTGCCCGTGATTTTCACGGCCCGCTCGCTGTCCACGATGTCGAGCGCCTCGGCGATCTCCCAGTGCGGTTTCGGCTCAAACCCGAACTTCGGCGGCTCGCCCCACGTGCGGATGACCGGGTTGTCGTCCTCCGACTCGCCGTCCGGCACCGAGTCGTGCGGCACGTTCGGCAGCGCGAGCAGCAGGTCGCGCACGTGCCGCTCCAACTCGCGGACCTCTTCGTCGAGCGCCTGAATCCGGTCGGACACCTCCCGCATGCGGGCGATGTCGTCCGCCGCGTCCTCGCCCTGGCGCTTCTTGCGCGCGATGGCCTCGGACGTCTGGTTGCGCAGCGCCTTGAGGCGCTCCACCTCGGCCAGGTGATCCCGCCACTTCGCATCCGCCTCGAGCAGGCGGTCGATCTCGGCCGGATCGACCTTCTTGCGCTTCAACTTCGCTTTGAACACGTCGGGTTGTTGCCGAATGGCTCGAATGTCTAACATGTCACACCTCGCGCTCGACTCAATGTGCCACCGGCGCCTGCGCCATGTTCAGGAAGTATTGGTGCAGGCGGTAGTCTTCGGTGAGCTCCGGATGGAACGATGTGGCAAGCAGGTTGCCCTGCCGCACCGCCACGATGCGGTCTTGATACGTCGCAAGGACCTCCACGCCCTCGCCCACCGAGACGATGTGCGGCGCGCGAATGAACACGGCCGGGAACGGGGGCTCGCCGATGGCCGGGATGTCGATCTCGGCCTCAAACGACTCGCGCTGGCGCCCGAACGAGTTGCGCCGCACGGTGACATCCATGAGGCCAAGATGGACGGTGTCCTCGCCCTCGATGCGGTTGGCGAGCACGATCATCCCGGCGCAGGTCCCGTAGATAGGCTTGCCAGACCGCGCCAGCGCGCGCACGGGCTCGAGCATGTCGTATTCGCGCATCAGCTTGCCGATGGCCGTCGACTCTCCGCCCGGGATGATGACCCCGTCGACCCCGTCGAGATCGCGCGCCCACTTGGCCTCGTGCGCCTCGACGCCGAGCGACCTGAGCGCCTTGATGTGCTCGCGGAATGCGCCTTGCACGGCTATGACCGCGATCTTCATCGCGCATCCTCCTCTCTCATGCGCAAGAGCCGGCAGGCCTTGTGCCCCCGGCTCTCGCAGGCGTATCGGTCTGCGCGCTTCACCAGCCGCGAACCGCCATGCGCTCCTCCTCGCGAAGCGTGGCGAGATCGATGCCCTGCATGGCCTGGCCCAGGTTCTTCGACAGGTGTGCGAGCAGCTCGTAGTCTTGGTAATGCGTCACGGCCTGGACGATGGCGCGCGCGTACTTCTCCGGATTCTCCGACTTGAAGATGCCGGAGCCGACAAACACGCCGTCCGAACCGAGTTCCATCATGAGCGCGGCGTCGGCGGGCGTCGCAATGCCGCCGGCGGCGAAGTTGACGACCGGGAGCCGGCCGAGATCGTGCACCTGCTTGAGCAGATGATACGGCGCGCCGAGATTTTTCGCCTCGGCGTACAACTCGTCCTCGGACATGGCCTGCACGCGGCGGATCGCCGACTGCATCATGCGCTGGTGGCGCACGGCCTCGACGATGTTGCCCGTGCCCGGCTCACCCTTGGTGCGGATCATCGACGCACCCTCCGCGATGCGACGAAGCGCCTCACCGAGATCCCGCGCGCCGCAGACGAAGGGCACGGTGAACTTGGTCTTGTCGATGTGGTGCTTCTCGTCGGCCGGCGTGAGCACTTCGCTCTCGTCGATGTAGTCGACGCCCATCGCCTCGAGAATGCGGGCCTCCACGATGTGCCCAATGCGGCACTTCGCCATGACCGGGATGGAGACGGCGTTCATCACCTCTTCAATGATGGACGGATCCGCCATCCGGGCCACGCCGCCCGCCTTGCGGATATCCGACGGAACCCGCTCCAGCGCCATGACCGCCACGGCGCCGGCCGCTTCCGCGATCTTCGCCTGTTCTGCGTTGACGACGTCCATGATGACGCCGCCCTTCTGCATCTCTGCCATACCGCGCTTCACGCGATCCGTGCCGACCGTCGACATGCCGCATCCCCCTCTGTATCGCAACCGTTAAGGCCGGTGAATGGTTAAAGCCCTATCCCTCATTGTAGTACACCCAAGGCCCCGTTTCCACGTCAAATCGAGTAGTTCGGCGCTTCCTTCGTGATCTGCACGTCGTGCGGATGGCTCTCGCGCAAGCCTGCGGACGTGATGCGCACCATCTGGCTCTTCTCCTGCAAATCCTCAATCGTGGCGCAGCCCGTGTACCCCATGCCGCTGCGCAGACCGCCCACCAGCTGATACACGATCTCGCTCACCGGCCCGCGGTACGCCACGCGGCCCTCGATGCCCTCCGGAACCAGCTTCTTCGTATCGCCGCTCGAATTATCGCCTTGGAAGTACCGATCCCCTGAACCCGCGCGCATCGCGCCAATCGATCCCATCCCTCGATACACCTTGAACTGCCGCCCCTGATAAATCTCGATCTCGCCCGGGCTCTCCGTGGTGCCCGCGAGCAGGCTGCCGATCATCACCGAGCTCGCCCCAGCCGCAATGGCCTTCACGATGTCGCCCGAGTACTTGATGCCCCCGTCCGCGATGATCGGGATGCCGCGCTTACGCGCCGCGTTCGCACAGTCGTAGATCGCCGTGATTTGCGGCACCCCGACACCCGCCACCACGCGCGTCGTACAAATCGATCCGGGGCCGATGCCGACCTTCACCGCGTTCACGCCCGCGTCCATCAAGGCCTCGCAGCCCGCCGCCGTGGCCACGTTGCCGCCAACGAGCTGAATGTCCGGGTAGCGCGAGCGAATCTCGCGGATGACCTTTAAGACAAACTCCGAATGACCGTGCGCCGTATCCACGACGATCACGTCGCAGTGGGCCGCGACCAGCGCATCGACGCGGTCCATCACGTCCGGCGACACCGTCACCGCCGCAGCCACCAGGAGGCGGCCCTGCGCGTCTTTCGCCGCATTGGGGAAGCGGCGCGCGTTCTCGATGTCCTTGATGGTGATGAGCCCGCGCAGGTTGCCCTCGGCATCGACGAGCGGAAGCTTTTCGATCTTGTGGCGCTGGAGGATTTCCTTCGCTTCGGCGAGCGTCGTGCCCACGGGCGCCGTGATCAAGTTCTCGTGGGTCATCACTTCCCCGATGGGGCGCGAGTCGTCCCGCTCGAACCGCAGGTCGCGGTTGGTAATGATGCCGATGAGCCGCTGCGATCCACACTCGACAATCGGCACACCGGAGATGCGATACTTGCTCATCAGCGCTTCGGCGTCGCGCAAGGGCTTGTCCGGCGTGAGGTAAATCGGATTGGTGATGACACCGCTCTCGGAGCGCTTGACGCGATCGACCTCTTCAGCCTGCGCCTCAATGGACATGTTCTTGTGAATGACGCCGATCCCGCCCTCGCGCGCCATCGCGATAGCCATCGGCGACGTCGTCACCGTGTCCATCGCGGCGGATACGATGGGGATATTGAGGCGAATGTCGGTCGTGAACCGGGTGACGACGTCCACGTCCCGCGGAAGCACAGTGGAATGTGCCGGCAGCAACAGCACATCGTCAAACGTCAGGGCTTCTCCGACAAACTTTTGTTCCCAGGCGCTCGTCACGATGGTTCCTCCTCTTCATCTCTCGCGCGCTGTGCATGGCGACCCTAAAATATTGTGAGCAGTATAACAACCGCATATAGGGGTGTCAATGTGGCGATTTTCGGCCAGTCCGGCCGCTCGGCCGCGAGGTCACACATTTGTCAAGTTGACAAAACCGTCGAAAAGAGCTTCGGATTCCGTGGCACGGGCAGGGCTTCGCCCTTCGGGCTGCAGATCTGCCCGTGCCCCGGAATCCTTCGCTTCTGGGAGGAGATTGATGGGGGTTGGGTGGCGCTGCGCGAGGGAGGGTCCTTCAATCGCTGGCCGGGTGAGGAGGGGTTCGACTCGATTTGTCGCGGGTCTGCCACCTCGGTGATGGACTCCGCTCTTGGGCGCAGGCGGCGGTGCGCGGGCAGGTCTGCGAAGGACGATGAGGCTGGCGTTTTGCGGTTTGCAGAGTAGGATCGTAGGCAGGGGTTGGTTTTTCAGAAGCATGGATGACATACTACGGGATGAAGACATGGGGAGGTTGTGGTATGACGGAACCGTGGTGGCCTGAAGCGCCGGAAGCAGCAGCGGCCCGTTTTGCTTGGATTACACTCGGTGTCTCGATTTTGGGCTTTATTCTTTGCTGGATTCCGTTTCTCGGCATCTTTTTTGGCCATGTGTTTGGCGTCGTGAGCCTGGTTCTCGCGATCATTGCCCTGTTGCGTCCGCTCACGCCCCCTGTGGCACGCCTGGCCGCTGTCCTGTCTCTGCTGGTGGCCCTCATCACCATTGCGTTGAAAGCTATTCCGGTGGTGAATTTGTTGTAGGGGAGCTTCGGATTCCGTGGCACGGGCAGGGCTTCGCCCTTCGGGCTGCAGATCTGCCCGTGCCACGGAATCCTTCGCTTCTGGGAGGAGATCGGTGGGGGTTGGGTGGCGCTGCGCGAGGGGGCAGAGAACTGAGTGGGTGGTCTGGAGCGGACGGCCGGCGTGGGTCGTTGCTTAGTTGCCAGACTGGTGCGTCATTCGCCTTTGCGTGGAGGTCCTTGGGGGTCTCCTGGCGGGTTGCGAGGGGATGCAGACACGAAAAAAGGCCAGGCATCACCGCCTGACCTTCTCTCCTTCGCCTGGCAACGACCTACCTTCCCAGGAGGCTGCCCTCCCAGTATTCTCGGCGCTGGAGGTCTTCACGTCCGTGTTCGGGATGGGTACGGGTGTTTCCCCTCCGCTTTGGTCACCAGACATCAGCTTCGCTCCATGCTCCCTCGGAGGGCTTCGGCCTTCGGCCTGCAGATCTCCTCGTTCGCATGTCGCTTCGCACGTTTCGGCCCTTGCCTTCGTGCATAGGGAGCCTTTCAGGTGAAGCCCTCGACCGATTCGTATCTGTCCGCTCCACGCATCACTGCGCTTCCACGCCAGAC